>NZ_LATC01000156.1:0-7432 GCF_001414075.1 Mycobacterium sp. UM_11
GATGTGTATAAGAGACAGGACCCGAACAGGCTGCGCGCCGCGACCAGTCGGTCGCCGGCGGCCAGCAGCGCGCCCAGCGACGTGAACACGGCCGCCATGCCGCTCGCGGTGGCGAACGCCGCGGGCGCACCCTCGATCAGGCGCAGCCGCTCCTCGAACATGGTCACGGTGGGGTTGCCGTAGCGGGAGTACACGAAGTGGTCCACTTCGCCGGTGAACGACTGCTCCGCGACCGCCGCCGACGGATAGACGTAGCCGGACGTTAGGAACATCGCCTCGGCGGTCTCTTCGAAGCCGGAGCGCAGCAGGCCTCCCCGCACGCCGATGGTGGCCTGGCTGACGCCGTCGGGCAGGGCCTTGGGCGCGCGCACAGACTCCCCCGCCGGGTCGGTCATAGCGGCTTCCAGGGCAATCCGACGGCGCGCCAACCCGATTCACCCCGAAGCCCCTGGCTGTTCGGGTGGCCTTCGAACCCGTCCAGCACGTTGTATGCCGGGGTGATGCCGGCGCGGGTGGCGGCCTCGGCGGCGCCGATGGAGCGGTTGCCCGAGCGACACAGGAAGACCACCGGCCGCTCGGCCTCGGCGCCCGGCGGGACGTGGTCGCGCAGTTCGTCGGCGAAGTTCGCGTTGTGCCTGCCGTCGGAGGTGTTCCACTCAATGAACACCGCCTCGCGGCCCAGGCTGGACAGGTCGGGCACGCCGACGAGCCGCCACTCGGCGTCGGTGCGCACGTCGACCAGCACGGCGTTCGGGTTGTCGCTGAGCAGTTCCCAGGCCTGCTCTGGCGTGATGTCTCCGGCGTAGGAGCCTGCGCGCTCTGTGCTCATGACCTCGGATGGTAGCGAGGTTATAACCGCGCCTCTCGCGTGACCGAGCTGTGTGGGCCCTGGTGCCGTACCGCCAGGCGGTCCGCGACCTCCCGCGCGCGGTCCCGCGCGGCTGCCACGTCCGGCGCCGTCGCCAGCGCCTGGAAACCCCGCCCGGCCAGGCGAAGGTCGGTTTCCGGCACGCCGGCCAGCGCCCCGGCCAGCGCGGCGGGCGGCGCGTCGGCGCGCTCCACCCGGTGGGCCGCGCCCGGCGAAATCATGATGGTGTCAACCGGCAGCCCCAGGACGGTGCGGGCCTGCAGTTCGAACGCCGACAGCCGCTGGCTGGGCACCGTGGCCCAGGCGCTGTCGGCGGGGCGGGGCGTGACGTCGACGAAGTACACCTCGTCCCCGTTGATCATCAGCTCGACGGCGAAGACACCCCGCCCGCCGAGCGCCTTGACGATCCGCGCGGCGATCGACTTGGCCGCGTCCACGGCCGCCGGGCTCATCCGCTGCGGTTGCCAGGACTCGCGCACGTCGGCGCCCTCGCCGTGGCCGATGGGCGAGCAGAAGTCGATCACCGGCCCGTGCGGCCCGTCGCTGCGCACGGCCAGCAGGGTGACGTAGAACTCGACCTCCACCACGGTCTCGGCCAGCACCCGGTGCTGCTCGCCGCTGCCCCCCGTCGCGCGCTGCCAGGCCGCCGCGATGTCGTCGGGTCCGGACGCCACCGACCGGCCGCGCCCGTCGGCCGTGAGCACCGGCTGCACCAGCAGCGGGTAGCCGGCGTGCGCGCCCACCGCCTCGAGCTCGGCGGCCGAGCCGACGAACCAGAACGGCGCGGTGGGCAGGCCCAACTCGTCGGCGGCCAGCCGGCGCAGGCCCTCGCGGTCGGCGGTGAGCCGCACGGCGCGGGCGCCGGGCACCAGCTGCGCGCCCTCGACGCCCTCGAGGGCCTGGGTCGCGATCGCGTCGGTGGTGGTGACCACGAAATCCGGCTGCAGTCCCCGGATCGCCTGCGTCAGCTGGTCGGCGTCGGTCAGCGGAACCACCAGCGACTGCTCGGCCACCGCGTGCGCGGGGGCGCCGGCGCGCTCGTCGACGGCGATCACCCGCGCGCCGAGGCGGCCCAGGGCGATCGCCAGTTCGCGGGCGAGCTCACCGGAACCCAGCAACGCCACACGCGGCCGGACGTCGGCGTCGCCCGCCGGCGGTTGCGGCGGGACGGTGAGCGCGGTCGTCTTGTCGTCTGGTCCTTCGGTCACCCGCTCAAGGATAGGTGCGCCGCGCGTCAGGGCTGGCCGGGAAGCAGCCGCACCATCAGCCCGTTGCCCTCGGCCAGCACGGTCGCGTCGCCGTCGACGAGTTCGGCGGCCACGAACGCCTTGCGGCCCTCGGTGCTGGTGACTCGGCCGCGTATCGACAGCGGCGTGTCGATCGGGGTGACCTTGCGGTAGTCGACGTGCAGGAAGGCCGTCCGGCTGATCGGGCGCCCCGCGGCGTGCGAGACCATGCCGAACACGTGGTCGAACAGCAGCGGCAGCACCCCGCCGTGCACGGCGTGATTCCCGCCGACGTGGAATCGGCTGAAGTAACCGGTCATCTCGACGCCGTCCGGCGCGTACTTGGTCAGCGTCCAGGGCGGCAGCAGCAGGCTGCCCATGCCGGGCAGGTCGGGCGTCCGCCCGGCCGGGGCCTTGCCCTCGTCGGCCTGAAACGGCCCCAGCAGCGCCACCAGCGCCGCCGCCCGGTCGGCGGCTTGGTCCCACAGGTCGTCACCGGGGTCGGCGGACACGGCGAGGTCCTGCAATTGGCGCATGGCCGCGACGAACCGGCCGAACCCCGGGCCCGGGCTGGCCGGGCCGTATTCGGGGAAGCCGCCGTGGTGGTCGTATTCGGGGTCGAGTTCTTTCGGGTCGGGTTCGGCCGCCGGCTGGGTCACGGGCGGGCCGCCAGCACGTCGCGGCGCACGATCGTCTGTTCCCGTCCCGGCCCGACGCCGATGCACGAAACATGCGCTCCGGCAAGCTCTTCCAGCCGCAACACGTAGTCACGCGCCTTGGCGGGGAGGTCGTCGAACTCCCGCGCGTCGGAGATGTCCTCCCACCAGCCGGGCAACTCCTCGTAGACCGGTTCGGCGCGGTGCAGGTCGGCCTGCGTCATCGGCATGTCGTTGGTGCGTTCGCCGTCGATGCGGTAGCCGACGCAGATCGGCACGGTTTCCAGACTGGAGAGCACGTCGAGCTTGGTCAGGAAGAAGTCGGTGATGCCGTTGACCCGGGTGGCGTAGCGGGCGACGACGGCGTCGAACCAGCCGCAGCGGCGCCGCCGCCCGGTGGTGACACCGAACTCGCCGCCGGTCTTGGAGAGGTATTCGCCGTTGGCGTCGAACAGCTCGGTGGGGAACGGCCCGGAGCCCACCCGGGTGGTGTAGGCCTTCAGGATGCCCAGCACGGTGGTGATGCGGGTGGGGCCGATGCCGGACCCGACGGCCGCGCCGCCCGCGGTCGGATTCGACGACGTGACATAGGGATACGTGCCGTGGTCGACATCGAGCAGGGTGCCCTGGGAGCCCTCCAGCAACACCGTTTCGCCGGTCTCCAGCGCCGCGTTGAGCAGCCGCCGGGTGTCGCGGATGCGGTGGCGGAACCCCTCCGCCTGCGCGAGCAGCGAGTCGACGACCTGGTGCGGGTCCAGCGCCTTGCGGTTGTAGATCTTCACCAGGATCTGGTTTTTCAGCTCCAGCGCCGCCTCGATCTTGTGGGTCAGCTGCTCGGGGTCGAGCACGTCGGCGACGCGGATCCCCTGCCGGGCGATCTTGTCCTGATAGCAGGGCCCGATGCCGCGCCCGGTGGTGCCGATCTTCTTGTTGCCCATGTAGCGCTCGGTGACCTTGTCGATGGCCACGTGGTAGGGCAACAGCAGGTGCGCGTCCGCGGAGATCAGCAGCTTGGTGGTGTCCACGCCCCGGTCTTCGAGGCCTTTGAGCTCGTCGAGCAGCACCCCGGGGTCGACCACGACGCCGTTGCCGATGACGTTGGTGACGCCGGGGGTCAACACCCCGGACGGGATGAGGTGCAGCGCGAAGTTCTCGCCGGTCGGTAGGACGACGGTGTGTCCGGCGTTGTTGCCGCCCTGGTAGCGCACCACCCACTGCACGCGCCCGCCGAGCAGATCGGTGGCTTTACCTTTGCCCTCGTCGCCCCACTGGGCGCCGATGAGGACGATTGCCGGCATGACTTGCTCCCGCCTGCTTACTGTGGCTCTACTGGCAAGGCGCCGTTCACGTGGCGATCCTAAACGTCGGGCGGCAACGGACCTGTGCCAAGGCCCGGTTGAATCCCGGCTCGTGTCGCGAACGGCCCCGCTTCACGACGTCGCGGCCGGTTTGGCCGCGCACACACCGCCCCGGGCCGGTGCGTCCAACATCAGGCACAGGGGGTTCGCGTCACGAGCGGGCCTCTTGGCCGCCCACCCCGGCCACACGGGTTTCCCGTTCCAACTGACCAGCCTCCAGCCGTCGTGCGGATTGCCCTGGATCTCGACAATGCCGGTGTTCGGCAGCGGATCGAAGAGCAAGAGCAGCGGATCGGGATTCTTGACGGTCATCATCGTCCCGACGCCGATGGTGAACTCGCTGGAGAACGCCACCTCGGTGATCTTGCCGCCCGTGGACCGAACCGGGTTGGCCATGGCATTGGCGTACATCGTCTGCAGAGTGTCGGTGAAGCCGGCCGCGTTGCCGTACATCGTTTGCAGGGCGCCGTTGAAGCGGTTGGCGAATTCGAATCCGTTGGCGTCGGTGGAGCCCGGGGCCAGCATCGGCACGATGCGCAGCCCCAGCAGCCACGCGACGGGGCCCAGCAGGTACACCAACCCCGCGAGGCTGAGCTGGGGCTGGCCGTTGAACGCGCCGGCGTCGATCTCGTTGAGCCCGGGCAATGCCTGCACGTTCATGCCGAGCATGGCCGCCAGTGGGGCCGCGGTCTGCTGCGTCCTGATCAACTGCGACGCGTAGATCCCGGCCACCGGGCCCTGCGCGGCGATCACGGTGGCGATGTCCCTCGCCTGTTGCTGGCCGAGCGCGGTGAGCGCCGTTCCGGGCACCGACGTGTCGATCACGCCGGCCGCGTTGGACTCCGACTGGCCGTGCCGCACCAAGTCGATCACGATCGATTCGTCGGCCCAGGCGGTCGCCGGCCCGACGCACAGCAGGGCAGCCGAAAGCGCAACGGCGCCAAGGGTGAGTCGGCGAATGGCAGTTCTCCGTTCTCTTGGCCACCCATTCGTTGACCCCGTGGCAGGAGTAAAGTATCCGGTTGACATCAGGCGATGACGCAGCAACTTTCGCAGTCCGGAATCATGTTGTGACTGTGTCGTGATGACGAGATCGTCCGCCGCTCAGCCGGTCTGGCCGTCCTGTGGTCGAGAGGCATTGAAAGACAAAGGCATTGGTGAGGCAAGAAGATCGCGCCGTCGCGGTGTTGCTGTTCGGCGATCGCCGGGTGCCGGGGCCGCTGGCCGGTCTGCCGGTACACACGACCGACATCGACGCCGCGATCGGACCGTATCGGCGGCTGGTGGTGCTCGGCGCCGACGCCGACCTGGCCGCGGTGCTGACCCGGCTGCTGCGCGCCGGCCGGCTCGACATCGAGATGGCCTACGCGCCGCGCCGGCGCACCCGCGCCACGCGGACCTACCGCCTACCCGCCGGACGGCGGGCGGCGCGGCGTGCGCTGCGGGGCTCGGCGCGGCGGGTGCCGCTGGTGCGCGACGAGACCGGGTCGGTGGTCGTCGGGCGGGCGTCCTGGCTGCCCGCCGAGGGGCGGCTGCTGCGCGGGGAGGCCGTCGTCGACGACGCGGTGCTGTTCGACGGCGACGCGGCCGCCGTCGACATCGAGCCGACGGTTGACGTGCCGGGCCTGCGCGCGCGCGTCGGCCGGCGCCGCTGGGTAGCCGGCCGCGCGGTCCAGCTGGGCAGCACCGGGGTCACCGTGGTGCGCGACGGCGTGTCCGCGCCGCGTCCCGCGCGCCGCTCGACGTTCTACCGCCACGTCGAGGGCTGGCTGGCGGTCCGGTAGGTCGCGGGGCTAGGCGCAACCACCTTGCTGCTTCGACGCCAGGTGCTTGACCATTTGGCAAAGGTTGACGACGGCGGCGCTCAGCTTGTGGATGGTGGCGTCCCGGTCCGCCACGCACGTCTGCCAGTCGCCGAACTCCTCAGGGGGCCTCTGGTTGTCCGCGTTGAGATGGATCTTCTGCTCGATCTGGTCGCACAGATCCGCCAGGGTCAGTTGTCCCGGCGCATCGACGTCGGAGAACCATTTATCAGTCATGCCTAATCGGTACCCTGCCGCGCCGCGAATTCACAGGGGGCCGGGTCGCCGGTCGACGTCGCACCGCCACGTCGAGGCCGCCCGGTGGTCCGATAGTTTCGACCGGTGATCCCGCCCGCCCGGCACGAATCGGTGCGACCCAGCCCCATCTTCCTGGCCCTGCTGGCCGTGACGGCGATCGGCGGCGTGCTCGCCTGGCTGGCCGGTTCGACCGTGCGGCCGCTGGCGTATGCCGGGGTGTTCACCTTCGTGATCGCGGGCTGGCTGGTGTCGCTGTGCCTGCACGAATTCGGTCACGCGGTGACCGCCTGGCGGTTCGGCGACCACGACGCCGCGGTCCGCGGGTACCTGACGCTGGATCCGCGGCGCTACAGCCATCCGGCGCTTTCGCTGCTGCTGCCGATGGTGATCATCGCGCTGGGCGGGATCGGCCTGCCTGGCGCCGCCGTGTACCTACGGACCTGGTTCATGACGCCGAAGCGTCGCACGCTGGTCAGCCTCGCGGGCCCGGCGGCGAACCTGGTGTTGGCGGTGCTGCTGCTGGCGCTGACGCGACTGCTCTACGAGCCCGACCACGCGGTGCTGTGGGCGGGCGTGGCGTTCCTGGGATTTCTGCAGCTGACAGCGGTGGTGCTGAACCTGCTGCCGATCCCGGGCCTGGACGGCTACGACGCCCTGGAACCGCACCTGAGTCCCGAGACGCAGCGGGCCGTGGCCCCCGCCAAGCAGTGGGGCTTCTTCATCCTGCTGCTGTTGCTGTGGCCGGCCAGCGCCTGGTTCTTTCAGGTGGTGCTGTGGCTGTTCGATTTCTCCGGGGTGCCCGGCTGGCTGGTGTCCGCGGGCAACGTGCTGACCCGATTCTGGAGCCGCTGGCTCTGACGCTTGCCATATATGCGTAAATCCGCATATATTGCTGGCCATGGGCGCCGGCCACAACCACACCCCCGCCGAGACCGACGCGTCTCGGCTGATTCCCCGGATGATCATCGCCGCCTCGATCCTGGCGGCGTTCTTCGTCGTGGAGTTGACCACCTCGCTGGTGATCAACTCGATCGCGCTGCTGGCCGACGCGGGCCACATGCTGACCGACGTGGTCGCCGTCTTCATGGGGCTGGCCGCGGTGACGCTGGCCCGCCGGGGCAGCGCGTCACCGTCGCGCACGTACGGGTGGCACCGGGCCGAGGTGTTCACCGCGGTGGCCAACGCCGGGCTGCTGCTCGGGGTGTCCCTGTTCATCCTGTGGGAGGCGATCCAGCGGCTGCGGGAAACCCCGACGGTCCCGGGC
>NZ_LATC01000157.1:0-7086 GCF_001414075.1 Mycobacterium sp. UM_11
CATCACCGCCTACTCACACCCGCCGGCTGGCGCACCCGCAAAAACACCAAAGGTGACACCGTCTGGATCCCCCCACCCCACCACGACCGCGGCCGCCCCCGCACCAACACCTTCCACCACCCCGAAAAACTCCTCCGGGATGACGATGACGACGACGCGGCGTAAGGATTAGCGTGTCTGCCGTGGGAGATGACCGCACGCTGCTGTTGATGCGTCACGCGAAATCCGATTACCCGCCCGGCGTAGCCGACCACGAGCGGCCGTTGGCGCCGCGCGGCATCCGAGAAGCCGGGCTCGCCGGTGATTGGCTGCGCGCCAACGTCCCTGCCGTCGACGCCGTGCTGTGCTCGACCGCGACGCGCGCGCGAGAGACGTTGGCCAACACGCGCGTCGACGCGCCGGTGCGCTATAGCGAGCGGCTGTACGGGGCCACGGCCGGCACCATGATCGAGGAGATCAACGCGGTCGGCGACGACGTGCAGACGCTGCTGGTCGTGGGTCACGAGCCGACGATGTCCGACCTGGCCCTCGGACTGGCCGGCGAGGGCACCGATGCCGCTGCGGCCGAACGGATTTCGGTCAAGTATCCGACGTCGGCGATCGCCGTGCTGACCGTGCCGTCCGGCTGGAAGGGTCTCGAACTCGGGCGCGCCGCACTGATCGGGTTCGAGGTGCCGCGCTAGCCCGCTACGAGTTGGTGGCCAGCGTCAGCTCCATCAGCTTGAGGGCCTGACCGCACGCGTCGATGCCGGGCGCCTGGGGATTGACCCACCAGCCGACCACCCCGGCGGCGTCGCTGGCGACCCCGCACGCGCCGTTCGGGTCGTCCGGGCGCATCACGATCGAATCGATTCCGGCGATGTTCCGCGTCTCGACTTTGTACTTCAAGAAGTCGGCGACCTTGCGCTCGTTGCTGAGGCTGCCCTGCTCGAACCAGAACCGGGTGATGTCGATCAGCCCCGCCGGGTTGGCCGCCTGCCATCGGCAGATGGCGCCCACGAACGTGCTCTGAATGTCGAGCGGGTCGGCGCCCACCGTCTTGGCCAGGATGTCGCTGGTGAGCACCTCACACTCCTTGAGCAGGTTCGGGTACTGCTGCTGGGAGTTGTTGTTGCGGGTCGGGCCCCCCGCCTTGACGGCGGTGCCGCCGACCGACCTCGAACACCCCGTCATCACCACCAACGAGGTGATCAAGACGGCTACGGCGGCGCGGACGCTTCTTCTGGTCATTTCGAGTTCGCAATCGACTGGCGCGCCAGTTCCTTGGCGATGTCGCAGGGCGGCGGAAACGGCTTCTGGCTGAAGCTGATCGACCATTCGAAGAAGTCATCCTGGAACTGGATGCCCACCTCGCACAGCGAGTCACCGAGGTTGGGCTCGTTGCCGATGGCGATGAACCCGCTGTGGCCGTTGATGTTGATGTCGTCGACGCTGGCGCGCGACAGCTCCTCGGTCTTGCGCTCGCGCCCTATCGGGCTTCCGCGATACCAGGAGAAGGAGAAGTGCGGGCCGAGGATGCCGCCGCCCGCCAGCCACTGGCATCCGACGGAGTTCCTGGCGGTGTTGATCAGGCCGGTTACCTTGGTCAGCTCCGCCACCGTCTGATCGCTGATGCCGCCGCACTGCGGGAACATCGGCCCGTGATGACCCTCGGAGTTACCGGGCGAGGACGAGGACGTCGCCCCCGGTTTGTTGCCGCCGGAATCGGAGCACGCGGCAACCGCCGGGACCAAAATCGCCAGGGCCGACGCCGCAACGGCCAGCGCCCTCGAGTTACGCCGCACCGCTACCCTGCTTTTGCTCAGCCTGCTGCCGGTCCACACGATGCACTGTAGCGGCAGCTCAGCGGGTCAACCACCGACGCGCCTGAGCAGGCGTTTCAGCCGCGCCGGCGGATGCGGTGCGCGGATTGGGCCGTCCGGCGGTGGCTGGCCACCGGCGGGCGTCCCGTGTGCGACGCTTACGAAATGCTCCTGGCACTGCTGCGCCAGTACATCCGGCCGTACCGGCGGCCGGTCGCGGTGCTGATGGTGCTCCAGCTGATCAGCACGCTGGCGTCGCTGTACCTGCCCACCGTCAACGCCGCGATCATCGACGAGGGCGTCGCCACGGGTGACACGGCGACCATCGTCCGGCTCGGCATGGTCATGCTCTCGGTCACCGGGCTGCAGGCGCTCTGCGCGATCGGGGCGGTCTACTTCGGCTCGCGGACCGGGATGGGGTTCGGCCGGGACCTGCGCGCGGCCATGTTCAACCACATCACCACCTTCTCCGAGCACGAGACCGCCCGCTTCGGTGCGCCCACATTGCTGACGCGCAGCACCAACGACGTCCGCCAGATCCAGTACCTGGTTCAGATATCGAGCACCGTGTTGGTCACCGCGCCGATCATGTGCATCGGCGGAATCCTGATGGCCATCCACCAAGAGGCCGCGCTGACGTGGCTGCTGCTGGTCAGCGTCCCCGTCATGGCCGTGGCCAACTACTGGGTGATGTCGCACATGCTGCCCCTGTTCCGCCGGATGCAGTTCCTGATCGACGGCATCAACCGGGTGATGCGCGACCAGCTGTCCGGCGTCCGCGTGGTCCGGGCCTTCGCGCGCGAAGGCTACGAGCGCGACCGGTTCGCCCGCGCCAACGCCGCGTTGTCGAACACCGCGCTGACGGCCGGCAATTGGCAGGCGGTGATGCTGCCGGTGACCACGCTGACCGTCAACGTGTCCAGCGTCGCGCTGATCTGGTTCGGTGGTTTGCGCATCGATCGCGGCCAGATGCAGGTCGGCTCGCTGACCGCCTTCCTGGCCTACTTCACCCAGATCCTCATGGCGGTGTTGATGGCGACCATGACGCTGGTGGTGCTGCCGCGAGCGTCCGTGTGCGCCGAACGCATCACCGAGGTGCTGGGCACCCGGGCCGCGGTCAACGACCCGCAGGCGCCGGCCTTCCCGCGCGGCGGCATCACCGGCATGGTGCGACTGGCCGGCGTGACGTTCAGCTACCCGGGCGCCGACCGCCCAGTGCTGCAGGACATTTCGTTCACGGCGCGGCCCGGAACCACCACGGCCATCGTCGGCAGCACCGGGTCGGGCAAGTCGACGCTGGTGTCGCTCATCTGCCGGCTCTACGACGTGACCGGCGGCGCCGTCCTCGTCGACGACGTCGACGTCCGCGACTACCAGACCGAGCGGCTCTGGTCCGCGATCGGGCTGGTTCCGCAGCGCGGCTACCTGTTCTCCGGGACCGTGGCCGACAACCTGCGGTATGGCAAGTCCGACGCGAGCGACGTCGAGATGTGGGAAGCGCTGCGAGTGGCCGACGCCGAGGGATTCGTGCGCGCCCACGATGACGGGCTGCGGATGCGGGTGGCCCAGGGCGGCATCAACTTCTCCGGCGGTCAGCGGCAACGGCTGGCGATCGCGCGGGCGGTCATCCGCCGTCCCACCATCTATCTCTTCGACGACTCGTTCGGCGCGCTCGACGTGCACACCGACGCGCGAGTGCGCGCATCGCTCACGCGGGTGGCCGACGTGGCCACCGTCATCGTTGTCACGCAACGGGTTTCGACCGCCGCGCAGGCCGACCAGATAGTCGTCCTCGACGGCGGGAGGCTGGTGGGCACCGGCACGCACGAATCGCTGCTCACCGACTGCGCCACCTACGCGGAGTTCGCCGACTCACAGTCGGTGAGCGCGTTGCGGTCCGGTCAGGTCGGGGGCGGGCCATGACCGCGGTCGCCACCCGGGGGTTGACCCCGGCCCCCGCCGGGCGGTCGCGCGACTTCTGGGGCACGGCCACCCGGCTGACCAAACGGCTTGCGCCCCAACGCCGGCTGAGCATTGCGGTGATCGGCCTGGGCATCACCGGGACGGTGATCGGGGTCGTCGTCCCGCGAATCCTTGGCCATGCCACCGATCTGCTGTTCAACGGCGTGATCGGCCGGCAGCTCCCCGCGGGCATCACCAAGGCGCAAGCCGTCGCCGCGGCCCGCACCCGCGGTGACAACACCTTCGCCGACCTGCTGTCCGGGATGGGTGTGGTGCCCGGCCGGGGTGTCGACTTCGGCGCGGTGGCGCGCACGCTGGCGCTGGCGTTGTGCTTGTATCTCGTTTCCGCGCTGCTGATTTGGGCGCAAGCGCGCCTGCTCAACGTCACCGTGCAGCGCACCATGGTGGCGCTGCGGTCCGATGTCGAGGACAAGATCCACCGGCTTCCGCTGTCCTACTTCGACGGACGCCAGCGCGGCGAGCTGCTGAGCCGGGTGACCAACGACATCGACAACGTGCAGTCTTCGCTTTCGATGACCATCAGCCAGCTGGTGACGTCGATGCTCACCGTGGTCGCGGTGCTGGCGATGATGGCGTCCATCTCGCCGCTGTTGGTGCTGATCACCGTCGCCACGGTGCCGCTGTCGCTGGTGGCGACGCGCACGATCGCGCGGCGCGCGCAGCGCCTGTTCGTGGCGCAATGGACGAGCATCGGTCGCCTCAACGCTCACATCGAGGAGACCTACAGCGGTTTCACGGTGGTCAAGACCTTCGGTCACCAGGCCGCGGCGCGCGAGCAGTTCCGTGATTGCAACGACGACGTGTACCGGGCCAGTTTCGGCGCCCAGTTCTTCTCGGGCCTGGTGGCACCGGCGACCGCGTTCATCGGCAACCTCGGCTACGTGGCCGTCGCCGTGGTGGGCGGCCTGCAGGTGGCCACGGGCCGCATCAGCCTCGGCGGCATCCAGGCCTTCATCCAGTACGTCCGGCAGTTCAACGCCCCGCTGAGCCAGGTGGCCGGCATGTACAACAACCTGCAGTCGGGGGTGGCCAGCGCCGAGCGGGTGTTCGACCTGCTCGACGAGCCCGAGGAAACACCGGATCCAGTGCCCGCCGCGGCGCCGCCCGACGGCGGTGCCGCACGGGTCGAGTTCCAGCACGTGAGCTTCGGCTACCACCCGAATGTCCCGGTGATCCATGACCTGTCGATGATCGCGGAGCCTGGGAGCACGGTGGCGATCGTCGGGCCGACCGGGGCCGGCAAGACCACGTTGGTGAACCTGCTCATGCGGTTCTATGACGTCGACTTCGGGCGGATTTTGGTGGACGGCGCCGACATCAGCACCATGAGCCGCCAGTCGCTGCGGTCGCGAATCGGCATGGTCCTGCAAGACACCTGGCTCTTCGACGGGACGATCGAGGAAAACATCGCCTACGGGCGACCGGAGGCCACTGCAGATGAGGTGGTGCAAGCCGCCACGGCGGCATACGTCGACCGGTTCGTGCACACCCTGCCGGCCGGGTACCAGACACGGGTCAGTGGCGGCGGCGCCAACATCAGCGCCGGGGAGAAGCAACTCATCACGATCGCGCGCGCGTTCCTTGCCCGGCCGCAACTGTTGATCCTGGACGAGGCGACCAGCTCGGTGGACACCCGCACCGAGGCACTCATCGCCCACGCCATGTCCGAGCTGCGCCGGGATCGCACGAGTTTCATTATCGCGCATCGGCTTTCGACGATCCGCGACGCGGACCGCATCGTGGTGATCGACGACGGCCGGATCGTCGAGCAGGGCAGTCACGCCGAGCTGCTGGCGCGCCGGGGCGCCTACTACGCCATGACCCGCGCGTAAGCCGCGGGGCCGCGTATTCGCGGGTTGGCGCCGAATCGGCCGGGATTGCCATCACAATGGCTAGGTAGTGACGGAAGGACCAACACGCGATGGTGGACAAACGTCTCGAACTCGGTCTGCTCGGACCGCTGGAGATGAGCGTTGACGGCACCCTGGTGGCCTTGGGCACCCCGAAACAGCGGGCGGTACTGGCCCTGCTGCTGATGAACCGCAACAGCCCGGTCGCCGTCGACCGGCTCATCACGGCCCTGTGGGATGACCAGCCGCCGTCGGGGGCGCGGGCCAGCATTCACTCCTACGTGTCCAATCTCCGCAAGCTGCTCGGCGGCGCGGGCATCGAGCCGCGCATGGTGTTGGCCGCGGCGCCGCCGGGATACCGGCTCAACATCGACGAAAACGCTTACGACCTCGGACGGTTCATCGCCGAAAAGACCGCGGGCGTGCACGCCGCCGCGTCCGGCAAATTCGAAGACGCCAGCCGGCACCTGACGGCCGCCTTGGCGGAATGGCGCGGGCCCGTACTCGAAGATCTGCGCGAGTTCGGATTCGTCGACACCTTCGCCACTTCCCTTGTCGAGGAGAAGATTCTGGTCCATGGCGCCATGGCGGAGGCCGAAATCGCCTGCGGGCGTGCGTCCGCCGTGATCACCGAACTCGAGGCGCTGACCACCGAACACCCCTACCGCGAACCGCTTTGGGCGCAGTTGATCACGGCCTACTACCTCACCGATCGCCAGTCCGACGCGCTGGCCGCCTACCGCCGCGTCAAGGCGACGCTCGCCGACGACCTGGGCATCGACCCCGGGCCCACGCTGCGCTCGCTCAACGAGCAGATCCTGCGCCAAGAGCCGCTGGACGTGAAGCGCACCGCCAAGACCGCCGCCGTCGACACGGTGACGGTGCTCGAGCAGCACACCATGGTGTCCGGGCAGCAGGCCATCGCTTACCTGCACGAGGCGTCGGGGCGCAGCTATCCGCTGCGGGCGGCGGCGACCCGGATCGGGCGGCTGGGCGACAACGACATCATCCTCGACAGCCCCAAAGTCAGCCGCCACCATGCCGTCATCGTCGACACGGGCACCAGCTTCATCATCAACGACCTGCGGTCGTCCAACGGCGTCCATGTGCAGCACGAGCGGATCCGCTCCGCCGCCACCCTGCGTGACGGCGACCACGTCCGCATCTGCGACTACGAATTCACCTTCCAGATCGCCGCCGACAGCGACGCGTAAGCCACCCGTCGGCGCGGGGCTAATCGCGCGATTCGTGGTGCGTTCCGGTGGGCGGGGGCTTACGGTCAGGGTTGCTAGGTCAGGGGGTTGCGGCTGACCGGTGTGCCCGGCGATTGTTGGGTGTCGGTGGCGTGGTGGACGGGTGTGAAGGATCGGCGATGAGTGATGAGCAGGTCTCGCGGGTGGGCACGCAGTTTGGGCCGTATCACCTAAAGCGGCTGCTGGGCCGGGGTGGGA
>NZ_LATC01000158.1:0-6839 GCF_001414075.1 Mycobacterium sp. UM_11
ATGTGTATAAGAGACAGCCTGCGGCGCGGCCACCGCGGTGGGCGGCGGCGCGGGCGCGGGCGGCTGCGCCTGCGGCGGCGGGCTCGGGGCCTGGGCGGGCGCCTGCTTGGCGGGGGTGGCGACGCTGACCCGGGGCTGCTGCTCATCGGAGGCGGACTGGTCGGGGGTCAGCGAAAACAGCACCACCCCGGCGACGGCGGCGGCGATCGCGGCCAGCGCGCTTCCGGCGAGGAACATCGGCCGGCGCCTGCGGGGGACGACCTCGTCCTCGTCGCCGACGGCGCTGTAGGCCAGCGCGCCGGCGTCCGCGTTGCCCCAGACGTCGAGGTAGGTCGGCGCCACCGCACGAGGACTCAACTCCCCGGTGCCGGGGTCCAGCGCGTAGGCCAGGGCCGCCGTGGACGAGGCGAACAGCGGGGCGTTCGCCGAGGCCAGCGCCGCCCCGCGGGCCAGCGCCATCTCCGGCTCCTCCGGCGCCGTCACCTCGAGCGGGCTCGCCGCCTCGAGCGCGGGTTTGACCGGGACGATGTCCGTGCCGCAGCCGATCAGGAAGACGCCGTCCGCGCGCGTCCCCCGTTCGGTGAGGCCGGTGATCATCGCCGCCAACTCGGCGGTAATCGAACGCTGGGGGGCTGCCAGCTGCTGGCGGTGCAGGTCGACGATCGAACCGTCGGCGACGTCGACCACGGCCAGCGTCGCCGCCGCCGGCTCGACGAACAGCATCGCGATGCGTTCGTAGTCGAGCGCGGCGCCGAACGTCTGGGCGAGCGCGGCCGCGGCCAGTAGCGGGGACACCAGCATCACGCCGCCCATGCCCTGGCGGGCCATCGCGTCCCGCAGCGCGCCGACACCGGCGGCGTCCGTCCAGGTCACGCCGGTCGACTCCAGGTGGTAGCCGCCGGCGAGCGCGCCTTCGCGGGTGCCCTCGATCGCCGCCAGCACTTGCTCGACCGCACCGGCGGCCCCCGGGTCCGTGCCGGCGGCGACCTCGAACTCGTCCTGTTCGACGGTGACGCCGTCGGCGTTCTGGCCCTCGATGACCACCAGGCGCACCGTTTCGGGGGCCATCGAAACCCCCAGCACGATGTCCACGCATGCCTCCACAGTCCGCTGATTTGCTCGCTGACTTGTTCCGGCCCCCCATGAGGCAATACCGGATAAACCCCGCCCGACGGGGCGAATTCCACGCTACCCGCGCCGGCGCAGACGCGCTCGGCAGCGGGGTCTCGCGGCTAGTAGCCCGGGCTCAGGAAGGGGTTCTGCGAGTTCTGCGGATACTGCGGGTACTGCGGGTACGGGGTGTACTGCGGGGCCGGCGCCTGCGGGGCCTGCGTCTGCGGAACCTGGACCGGTATGGGCACCGGCAACAGCGGCACGTGGATCCACTGGGTGGTCATCGGCACCGTCGTGCTGGTGGTCGTCGTCGTCGACGGCGGGGGCGGCTCGCTCTCGGTCGTGGTCGGCGGCGGCGGGGGCGTCGTCATGGCCGTCGTCGTCGGCGCCTGGGTCACCGGCGGCGCAGTGTGCCGCGGGGTGTAGACGGGCGGCGCCTGCGTGGTGACCACCACCGGCGGTGGTGGCGGCGGTGGTGACGGCGGCGGTTCGGGCGGCGGCGCCGGGCTGGGCACCGGCGCGGCGCTGGGCGGGACCGGCACGGCCGTCGGGGGCGGCGGCGCGACGGTGCGCGGAACCAGCGGGCTGGCCGGCGGGGCGGGCCGGGGCGCGACGCTGGGCGCCGGCGGGGCCTGACGGTTCTCGATGCCGGTCAGCGTGTAGGCGACACCGCCGATCGCCGTCATGGCCACCAGCGCGGACATCCCGATGATCAACTGCGACAACCGAAGGCGGCGCCACGGCCGGTCCGGGGCCGGGTCGATCACGTTCAGCCGCATCGACCAGCCGGACGGGCCGTCTTCGTCGTAGGTTTCGCCGCCGAACCGCACCCGCAGGTCGCCGGGGTATTCGGTCTGCGACCACGCCAGCTCGCGATCGGTCATCGCCTCGTCGTCGATCACCAGCACGTCGCCGGCGCCGAGGTCGACGACGTCGCCGGTGGCGTGCGCGGACGCGAGCAGGCCGATCGACGTCCGCGTGCGCAGGCTCAGCTCGTCCCCGCGGGCGGCCAGCTGCAACGCGCCGCACGCCGCCGCGAGGGCGGGCTGCGCCGGCGTCAGGACCGGCGTGCGTCCGTGCACCGAAAGCCGTTCGGCGACAAGCGGAATGTGCGCGCCCCCGCCGACGGCCACCACGGCCGCGAGGTCCGTCCAGCCCTTTCGGTAGCGCACCAGCATGTCGTCCAACGCGTAGATGAAGCCGGTCAGCCGGTCGGTCATCAGGTCTTCGAGGTCGTCTCGCCTGAGCGTGAGGCTGCACCGGCGCTCGCCGAGTTCGGCCGTGATCTCGGTGACCGCGTCGGTGGACAGCCGCTCCTTGGCCAACCGGCATTGCTCCCGCAGCTCGCCGAGCTGCCCCACGGCGGCGGTGCTGCCCGGGTCGATGCCGCTGCCCCGGCCCAGCTCCTCGAACACCCGCAGCAGCAGCTCCTGGTCGATCTCGTCCCCGGACAGGGCCGCGTAACGCATTGTCGCGCTGACCAGTTCGAAATCGCCCGCGACGTTGACCAGCGTGGCCGACGTGCCGCCGCCGCCGAAATCGAGCAGCCCCACCACACCGCCGTCGGGCAGGCCGAGCTCGGACTTGACCGCGGTCAACGACGCGATCGCGTCGGAGACCAGCCGCGGTGCCATGCCGCTGCGCACGAACCCCAGATGGGTTCGCAATCCGTCGCGCAGCGCCTGCACCGTAACGGGTTTCCAGTAGGCGGGCACGGCGATGGAGATGTCCGAAGAAGAGGCGTCCGCGCCGGCGGCGCGCACCATCCCGTCCAGCGCCTCCACCGTGAGCAGTTCCGGGTCATGCGCGGACCCGTCGGCCGACACCAGCGCCACCGAGTCGCCGATGCGCTCGACGAAGCCCCGCATCATCACGCCCGGCTCCGCCGGATACGAAGTCTCTTCGGGCACACCGACTTTCGGCGCACAGTGCGGATATAGGGTCAGCACCGACCGCCGGGTTACCGGTGGGCTTTCGTTACGCGCAGCGACCAGGTTCGTGGTCCCGATCGACAACCCGAGTGGGTCGTACATAGAGCGAAAACTTTCGTCTATAGGGGTCGGTGGCCAGCGTTAACCATAGCCGCGAACACGCCCAAAACCGATGGCTTGCAACGTCATCGGTATCCGGTCGATGCCACCTCGTCACCGAAGCGGTACCGCAGGCCCCTTGACAAATCCGCGCCGGTGCTTACACCACGGTCAGCGGCAGCGATCGCCTGGGTTCAAACTGGAATGTCGCTCCGCCACTGACTTTCGTTACCGACACCTCGGGCAGTTCGGCGGCCGCGGTGTCGGTTTCCACCAGTTCGGCGGTCCAGTCGGTGTTGGTGCCGCTGACCCGGACCCCGACGTGCGGGTCGACTGCGGTGGCAATCGCCTGCAGCGGCTGCACGGATTCGGGTGAGCACAGGGCGATCCAGGCGGCGTCGTCGTGGGCGGGTGAGCGGTGCACCACGAGCCGGTCGGCCGTTTCCGCGCGGACGTAGCCGGCGGGGTTGAGCAGCGGGTGCAGTTCGAGCACCTCGAGCACCCCCCGGACCCCACCCGGGAGCTTCAGCGCCCGGTGAATGCGTTCGGCGGCCACGCCCGCGATGCCGGTCAGGCCCTGGGTGCAGACCGTCACGGCCTGGGCGTCGTCGGCGGCGCGTGCGGTCACCGCGATGGCGAACGACAGGTAGAGCAGATGCATCTGCAGGCACACCTCGTCGGCCATCCGGACCAGCGCCGAATGCGAGAAGCCGGCGAAGTCGAAGTCGGACAGCAACGGTCCGGAGTAGTCCGCGTTGCCCTCGTCGGAGCGGTCGATCGGCTCGAGTTCCCATGTCGCGGCGCGGGTTTGGCGCACGATGTCCAGCGCGGGAATGCTTTGGGCCTCGGGGTAGGACTCGTCGATGATGACGGTCCACGCGCAGTGTGGGTGGCGATCCTTGGGTGTTCGCGGCGGCCGGTGGATGGGGCGCACCTGGGCGCGCGCGTTGGTTGCCACCGCGGTGGCGTCGAACGTCGGATCCTCGATGGTGTGGCACATCCCGAAGACGTACTTTTCCCCCATCGGCTCGACGTCGAGCAGCGCGCCGCAGTGGTCGAGCTGGAATTCGCCGTGCCACTTGTCGTGGACGGTGTAGCGGAAGTCCATGAATTGCGGCGGCGCGCCGATGTCGAGCTGCAGCCCCTTGAAGATGGTCGGCACGTCGTTGCCCTCGAAGTTGAGCGCCCGCTGCATGCGGCGGGTGTAGATGGGGCTGGCGCCCGCCCATTCCTCGATGGCGATCTGCACCATCTCCTCGCGGCCGAACGCGCTGATGCACCAGGCCATGCCCGAGCGGTCGATCAGCTGCCCGATCAGCAGCAGTTCGGGGACCAGCACGGCCAGCTGCTCGCGGGTCAACCGCGCGTATCGGCTCACCGGCCAAAAATAGACTCGGCTATGTTATAAAGTCAACAATGTCCGTTGTCGCAGGTCAGGCCGGAGGCTCGGTTGGCCCCACCCGGCGCACCACCGCGCCGCGCAAGCGCGGTGACGACACCCGCGCGCGGATCATCGACGAGACCGTCCGCTGCATCACCGAGGAAGGCTTCGCCGCGGCGACCGCCAAACACGTGGCCGAGCGCGCCGGCGTGACCTGGGGGGTGATCCAGTATCACTTCGGCGATCGCAACGGCCTGTTGATGGCAGTCGTGGACGACGGGGTGGACCGGCTGATCGACAGCCTGTCGTCGGCCGACGTCAGCGAGTTGCCCCTACGGGAGCGCATCGAGGTGGTGGTCGACACCGCGTGGGCCTGCTACAGCAGCCCCACGTCGATGGCGGCGTTCGAGATTCTGCGCGCCACCCGCGGCGGGCCGGGCGAGTCGCCGCGCCGGCACCTGCTGGAGATTAACGACGCCATCGGCCAGTTGGGGCGGCTGATCACCGACGATCCGGCGAATGCCGGTGTGGCCGAGGTCATCTGGGCCACCTTGCGGGGCGTGGTGTTGGTGCGGATGGTCACCGGGACCGCGATCGACTGGAGCCTGGAGCGACGGGCCCTGATCGACATGGTCACCCGCCACCTCTCCGACGGCCGGTGACCGTGCTTTACGTCTCGGCGACGCCGGCCCGTCGATGCGAGCGCAGCGGGCCAATCACCCGTGTGCTGCAATGACCTGATGACCCCTCACGATCTCGCCGACATCGAAGCCATCAAGCAGGTCAAGTACCGGTACCTGCGCGCGCTGGACACCAAGCACTGGGACGACTTCGCCGACACCCTCGCCGAGGACATCAAGGCCGACTACGGCCCGTCGCTCGGCAACGAGTTGCACTTCACCAACCGCGACGACCTGGTCGAGTACATGCGTACGTCGCTGCCCGCCAACGTCATCACCGAGCACCGGGTGACCCATCCCGACATCGTCGTCGACGGCGACACCGCAACGGGCAGTTGGTATTTGCAGGACCGGGTGATCGTCGCCGACCTGAACTTCATGCTGATCGGCGCCGCCTTCTACCGCGACACCTACCGGCGCACCGATGCCGGCTGGAAGATCGCGGGAACGGGGTACGACCGGACCTACGACGCCACAATGTCGTTGGAGGGCATGAACTTCGCGCTCAAGCCCGGGCGCGCGCTGGCCACCTGAGGCGCTACTTGGTGATCGCGATTACCGCGCCGGGCCGCAGCCATTTCATGATCGACACCAGCTGAGCGTCGTCGACGGCGACGCAGCCCTCGGTGGGTTTCCCGTCGGTGGTGTGGAAGAAGAACGCCGCGCCGCCGCCCGGGGTCTTGTTCTTGTTCACGCCCATCACGACCGCGTGCTTGTACTGCGGGATTTGCAGGTTTTCACTTTCGGCGGTGTTGAACGGGCACTGCGCCTTCTGGCACACCTGCATGGAGTTGAAGGTTGGGCTGTGGTCGTCGCCGCTCCACCAGTGGTTCGGCCCCACCTGGGTGTAGGGCAGGCCGGTGCCGGGGTTGGGCGCGGTGCCGAAGGCGGAGTCCAGGGTGTAGACGCCCATCGGGGTGGCCGGCACCCCGCTCTTGGCCTGGGGCGCCATGCCCGCCGAACCGACGTGGGTGGGGATGCCGGTCCGCAGCGCCTCCCAGCCGGCGGCGGTGCGCTGGTAGATGTCCATGGTCGCGTTCGATCCGCCGGTGCTCATCACCGAAACCACCTGCGTGGCATCACCGACCGCGTTCGCAAACCAGGGGGCCCCGGCCGCGCCGCCAACCGGCGCCAGGGCCAGCGCCACGAGAAATGCGCACGCCGAAGCGAACAGCGAAGCGAGCAGTCGGCGCATGACCTCAATCGTCGAACCCGCTGGGCGCGGGGTCAAGTAAAGCTTTCGACCCGGTTAGGTCACCGCGCCGTGACCAAATCCTCGGTGTCCCACGGTCTTCGGGAGAACGCGCCGGTCGGCGGCCGAATCACCGTGATACACAACAGGAAATACAGGTAGCCCAGCGCCCAGCCGGCCAACACGTCGGACGGGTAGTGCACGTTCAGCGCCACCCGGGAAATCCCCGCCGCCAACGCGATCAGCACGACCACCGCGATCGCGACACCGCGCACCGCCCCGCGGATCGCCGGCAACGCCAGGCTCAGCGCCGCGAGCAACGCGGCCGTCACCTCCAGCGCGTGCCCGGACGGAAACGACGTTTCGGCCGCGGCCACCAGCATGGTCGACGGCCGCGGCCGGTCCGCCAGCGCCTTCGCCGCCACCGCTGTCTCTTATACACA
>NZ_LATC01000159.1:0-6804 GCF_001414075.1 Mycobacterium sp. UM_11
CGGCAGCGTCAGATGTGTATAAGAGACAGACCGGATCCGGCCTTCCGTCAGCGTGCCGGTCTTGTCGGTGATGAGGATGTCGACGTCGCCGAGGTCCTCGATGCACACCAACCGCTTCACCAGCACCTTGGCCTTGGCCAGCTGCCGCGATCCGGTCGCCAGGCCGGTGCTGACGACGGCGGGCAGCAACTGCGGGGTGATGCCGACGGCGATCGCCAGCGAGAACAGCACGGAGTCGATGATCGGCTTGCGCAGCAACAGGTTGCTGATCAGGATGACCACCATCAGCGCGACCGCCACTTGCAGCAGCAGATAGGAGAACCGGCGCAGCCCCACCTGGAACCCGGTCTCGGGTTGGCGCTCGTCCAAACCCGCTGCGATGCGGCCGAATTCGGCGTCCTTCCCGGTCGCGTACACCACCCCGACGCCCTCGCCCGCACTGACGATGGTGCCCATGAAGGCCAGGTTGGTCGCGTCGGCCAGGCCGGTTTCGGACGGCACCGGTTGGGGCGACTTCTCCGACCCGGTCGATTCCCCGGTCAGGATGCTTTCGTTGCACTCCAAACCGTTGACCTCGATCAGCCGGACATCGGCCGGCACGGCCTCGCCCAGCGACAGCCGGATCACGTCCCCCGGCACCAGCGCGGTGACCGCGAGCGAGACGAACTGCCCGTCGCGGCGCACCACGGCGTTGTGGTGCACGCTGGCATGCAGGTCGGCGGCCGCCCGCTCGGCGCGGTATTCGTTGATGAACCCCAGGCCGACGCTGGCCACCAGGATGATGCCGATGATGACGGCCTGCATGCTGTCGCCGAGGAAGTACGAGACGACCGCGGTGCCGGCCAGCAGGATCAGCACGGCGTTGCGCAGCTGACGACCCAGCACCGCAAGGACATTGACGTGATGCGTGCGCACCGCGTTGGGTCCGTAGCGCTCCAGCCGCGCGGCCGCCTGCGCGCCCGACAACCCCGCGGCGGAACTGCCCAGCCGGCGCAGCACCTCGTCGACCGGAGCGGCGGCGACGAGCTTGGCGCTCAAGGCCGCGGAGTCCGGCCGAAGATCCGCGTCGGCGGTCATAGCCAGTCGCGACGTTTGAACATCACGTAGATCACCACCATCAGGATGAAGATGAGACAGGTACTCGCAATGAACCCGGCGAGGTGGCCGAAGCCCGGATAGGGCACGTTCTGCCCGTAGAAGCCCGTGATCGCGGTGGGGACGGCGATGATGGCCGCCCACCCGGTCAGCTTCTTCATGATGGTGTTCAGCCGGGCGTCTTGCAGCGACAGGTTGGTTTCGAAGATCGTTGTGACCATGTCGCGCAACGACTCCGTCCACTCCGAGACCCGCAACACGTGGTCGTAGAGGTCCGCGTACAACGGGTCCAGTTCCGGGGCGGTGCCGACCTCGTGGCGGTGGTGCTGGATCGAGTTGACCACCTCGCGCATCGGCAGGGCCACTCGCCGCAGGCCCACCAGGTCTCGTCGCATCTGAAATGTCCTGCGCTGGAAGCTGGCCTGGCGCGGTCTGCCGTCGAACAGCTCGTCCTCGATGGCTTCGACACAGTCGTCCAGGGCCTCGACCGCGGCGAAATGACTGTCGACGACGACGTCCAGCAGCCCATGCACCAGGGCGCCCACCCCGTACTGCTGGGCGCCGATCTCCTCCCAGCGCCGCGTGACAGCGGCGATGTCGAAGTCGGGGGTGAGGCGCACCGTGATCAGGCCGCGGGGCAGCACGAAGGCCGAAATCCGCTGCATGGAAAGCATTCGTTGCGGTTCGTCGGTGACCTCCGCCGCGACGTGTACGGCATAGACGGTGAAAAACGTGTGCGTTTCGTACGCGGTGGCCTTGACGCGTTCGGCGGCCGCCACGGCATCTTCGACGGCCCACGTGTTCAGCCCGAGTTCGGAGGCCAAGCCGCACAACGCGTCGTGGTCCGGCTCGCACAGATCCACCCACACCAGGGCGTCGGGCTCGCGGAGGTACTCGGAGATGTCGGCGAACTGAAACTCGTCCTGCGGCTTACCGTGACGCCACAGGCGACCTTGAATGTGGGGCGCTACCTGCACGACACCCATCTTCTCAGTCAAGCTCACCCGCCTGTCAGTAGGTGGTTATCTCGTCCGGCGTGGGCAGGTCGCCGCTGACCATGAAGATGACGCGGCGACCCACCTCCACGGCGTGGTCGGCGAAGCGCTCGTAGAAACGGCCCAGCAACGCCGCGTCCACGGCGACGGGAATGTTGTGCGTCCAATCCCGATCCAGCAGCACGCTGAACAACCGGCGGTAGAGCTCGTCCATCGCGTCGTCTTGTTCGCGTAGCCGCGCGGCCAGCTGCGGGTCTTGGGAAGCCAGCACCTGTTTTGCGTTGGCGCACAAGCTAATCGCCACCTCCGCCATGTCGGCGAAACACGCGCGGACTTCCTCCGGCAGCGCGCGATTCGGGTGCTCGCGCCGGGCGATCTTGGCGATGTGCACGGCCAGCGCGCCCATCCGCTCGATGTCGGCGCTGATCTGGATCGCGCTGAATATCGCCCGCAGCTCACCGGCAACCGGTTGTTGCAGCGCCAGCAAGGCGAACGCCTCGCGTTCCGCTCGCCCGCGCATCACCACCATCCGGTCGTGGTCGCGGATGACCGCTTCGGCGGCGTCGAGGTCGGCCTCCAGCAGCGCCTCGGTGGCTCGGCGCATGGCTTCGTTGGCCAGCCCGCACATCTCGCTGAGCTGGACGCTCAACTCGCCCAACTGCTGGTGATAAGCGGATCGCATAGCGCAACGGTGGCCAATGCGAGCGCATTTCACAAGGGACGAAAGGCACCCGTTGAGCCGCGGTCGGCTCCGGTCGGCCCAAAACGGCTGCGGTTACGCGTTGTTCATGCGCGGTATACGGTGCGTACACCCGTCGGAGTCGCGGGTTGGCCACGGCGGCCGTACCGTTTTCCACGACGGCATCCCGCGGAGTCAGCGAGCAGGTGGTGGAAATGGAGCGCGACAATCGGTTGCAGCTCAAGCCCTATCGATCCGTGTCGGAACATCTCGACGGGGCGTGGTGGCCGCGGTCGACCAGCCTGGTCGACGAATTGCCGGAGCTGGTCACGTCGATGTCGGACCGGCTGGGACAGGTGGCCTTGGTGGGCTACCGCCGCAACGGCTGGCACGAGACGCCGCCGTTGGCGGAAGTGGGCGGGCACACCATCGAGTTGCTGGGCTTCACCAGCGACGAGCCGGCCAGCCTCATCCTGATCGGGGAGAACGGGCATCACCTCACCCTGCACGTGATCCGGCCGGACACCAGCGAGGACGTCGCCCGACAGGCGTTACAGCAAGCGGGAACACCCGCCGACTCCGACGGCGTGCCGGTGGGCCGCGCGACCGTGGCGCGGTCGGTCGCCGACGTCGCCGACAAGCTGGCCAAGCACGAGGGGCTCGACGACGACCGCCGGACCGCCGAGATCAAAAGCTGGTGCGAGGAAGCCGCCCAACAGTTCGTCGACGCACCGGTCCAGACCTTCGTGCCCATCCTGGTCGAACACATCGTTCGCAATCGCATGATCGAAACCCGCAGAAAATCCCCGCAGCCCGCGAACAGCCGCCGCTGAGCAGGCCTTTCACCACGGGCATAGCGCTGCCTCAGCCGGCACAAATTCTGAACACAGCGGACTCCCAGATTCGTCGGCGCCCATTAGGGGAAGATGTGTGCTATGGGCAGCGAGAAGTGGCCCTCGGAGGTGTGGGCCGTTGAGTACGCCACCCTCACCGGGGAGCGAGAAGTGGCGGTCATGGCGGGGCTGTCCGAAGCGTTGATGTGGATGGACAACTTGGCGCGCACCAGCGCCGCGTCACCGGTGTTGCTGCGATCCGACACCCGCTTCGAGCGATTCAGCTCCTGACGCGACGCCGCCT
The DNA here is from genome assembly GCF_001414075.1 of Mycobacterium sp. UM_11. Taxonomy (NCBI): domain Bacteria; kingdom Bacillati; phylum Actinomycetota; class Actinomycetes; order Mycobacteriales; family Mycobacteriaceae; genus Mycobacterium; species Mycobacterium sp. UM_11. The sequence continues at coordinate 3,907 of NZ_LATC01000159.1, forward strand.
GAATTACGAATCGAAAGCCGTGTAGACGCCCAGCAGGTCGCGGGCGGAGACGATGCCGACCAGCGCGCCGTCGCGCTGCACCAGCACGTGCCGGATGTAGCGGTCCATCATCCTGGCGGCGACCTGGTCGACGGAGGCGTCGGCGTCACACCACACCAGCTTGGTGCTGGCCAACTCGGACACCGCGGCGGTGGCGAGATTGCGCCCGGCGGCGACCGCACGCACGATGTCGCGCTCGCTCACCAGAGCGGTCGGCCGCGCGTCGTCGCCGATCACGATGGCTCCCACGTCGCAGGTGACCATGGCCCTGGCGACGTCGGCGATGGTGGCGTCCGCGGGAACGCGGGCCACCGGGTCCCCCGTGATGGTGGAGATCGGCATGGTCCCAGCCGAAGATATTTCAGTCACGTGCACCATGCTCGCCACAAGGCGGCGGCCCTTTCTAGTGACCTGAGTCCCCAATCCGCGTCCATCCGGCCCTAGCCGCTGGCCGGACGCGCGATCAGGCTGACAGGCATGGCACGCGAGCCCGCTCGGTGGGTCGAGCCCGCCCTTGCCGCGGTGACGGTGGTCGCGTTGGCGGCCGGCGGTATCGCCTGGCTGGCCGGGGCGCCGCGGGTCGCCGACGGCTGCTGGATCGCGGGCACGGTCGTTTCCGTGGTGCCCGCGGTGGTGTGGGTGCTGGCCGGCCTGCGCCGGGGCCGCTTCGGGGTCGACGTGATCGCGGTGTTGTCATTGGTCGGCACGCTGCTGGTGGGCGAGTACCTCGCCGGCGCGTTGATCGCGGTGATGCTGGCCGGCGGACGGGCCCTGGAGGCGGCCGCCGAGCGCCGCGCCACCCATGATCTGCGGGCGCTGCTGGAGCACGCGCCGAGGTTCGCGCGCCGCCGCGTCGGCTCGGCCGTCGACGTCATCGCGCTGGACGACGTGGCGGTCGGCGACGTGCTGGTGGTCGGCCCGGGCGAAGTTGTGCCCGTCGACGGACGCATTTCCGATGCGGTCGCCGTGCTGGACGAATCGGTGCTGACCGGCGAACCGCTGCAGGTGGAACGCGGCGTCGGCGAGCCGGTGCGCAGCGGGGTGGTCAACGCCGGCACCGCCTTCGAGATGCAGACCACGGCCACCGCCGACGCCAGCACCTACGCGCAGATCGTCCGGCTGGCCGCGGAGGCCGGGGCGCAGAACGCGCCGGTGGTGCGGCTGGCGGACCGGTACGCGGCGTGGTTCTTGCCGTTGACGCTGTGCGTGGCCGCCGCGGCGTGGCTGGCCAGCGGCTCGCCGGTGCGGGCGGTCGCGGTGCTGGTAGTGGCGACGCCGTGCCCGCTGTTGCTGGCGGCACCGGTCGCGATCGTGTCCGGGCTGTCCCGGGCGTCGCGCCGCGGCGTGGTGATCCGCAGCGGCGGTGCCCTGGAAAACCTCGGGCACGCAACGACTTTGGTGATGGACAAGACCGGCACCCTGACGATGGGTCAGCCCGCGGTCGTCGACGTCGCGGCCGCGCCCGGCCACGACGCGATCGAGATCCTGCGGGTGGCGGCGTCGGTGGATCAGATGTCTCCGCACGTGTTGGCCGAGGCGATCGTCACCGCGGCGCGGGCGCGCGGTCTGCCGCTGTCGCTGCCCACCGACGTGGTCGAGGAACCCGGCCAAGGCGTCACCGCCACGCTGGACGGAAGGCGCGTGCACGTCGGCAAGTTCGCGCGCGACACCAACCCGGAATGGGCCCGGGCGGTGGTGAACCGCGCCCTGCTCGACGGCGCCGCGATCGCCTGGGTCTGCCTCGACGGGCGCCCCACGGGCGCGGTGTTGCTGCGCGACCCGCTGCGTCGGCACGCGCCACGCACCCTGCGCCGGCTACGGGACGCCGGGCTGAACCGGCTGGTCATGCTCACCGGGGACCGCGCTGAGCCCGCCCGCGAGGTGGGCGCCGTGCTGGGCCTGGACGAGGTGTGCGCCGAACAAAGCCCGGCGGACAAGGTGGCCGCCGTGCGCGCGGAGCGGGAGCGCGCGGTAACGGTGATGGTCGGCGACGGCGTCAACGACGCACCCGCGTTGGCCGCGGCCAGCGTCGGGGTGGCGATGGGCGCCCGCGGCGCCACCGCGTCCTCGGAGGCCGCCGGCATCGTGTTGACCACCGATCGGCTGGAACGGCTCGCCGACGCGATGGACATCGCCCGCTGGTCGCGGCGCATCGCCGTGCAGAGCGCGGTCGTCGGGATGGCGCTGTCGCTGGTCGCGATGGTCGTCGCCGCCTTCGGGTGGCTGCCGCCCGCCGTTGGGGCGCTGGTGCAGGAGGCCATCGACGTCGCGGTGATCCTCAACGCGCTGCGCGCCCTGCGCGGCAATCCCGGCATCGAGGTGGACCTGCCCGCACCGACCGAACAGATGTTGCGGCGCTTCGACGCCGAACACGACGAACTTCGCGACTCTGTGGATTCGTTGCGGGCCGCCGCCGACCGGTTGGCCGCGGCGGCCGACGAGTCGGCCCTGGCGGCGATCAGCCAGGCCCACCGCGTGCTCGTCGAGCGGATACTCCCGCACGAACGCGCCGAGGAGACGGAGCTCTACCCCGCCCTCGCGCACCCGCTCCGCACCAGCGAAGCGACCGCCCCGATGAGCCGCACCCACGCGGAAATTCAGCGGCTCTCCGACCGGATCGGCGCCCACCTGGCGCTGGCCCAAGGCGGCGGAGGGATCGGCCCCGACCAGGTCGACGACCTCCTCGCGTGCCTGTACGGGCTGCACGCGTTGCTACGCCTGCATTTTCTGCAGGAGGAGGAGAGCTACTTCACCCTGGCCGACGATCAGCCCGGTGAACCCTTGGCGCACAAGCTATCCCGCTGACGGGGGCCGTTTCATGACCGTGCCGGGAAGCTCCTGTCTCTTATACACATCTGA
>NZ_LATC01000160.1:0-6707 GCF_001414075.1 Mycobacterium sp. UM_11
GTGTATAAGAGACAGCCCAGGAACAGGTGGGCGCCCAGCCCGTCGGCGGACAGCCTGCGCGCGACGTCGGCCAGCGCCTGGGTGTTGACCACGCTGGCCCGCAGCTTGGCCAGGTCACCTTCGGAACGTTCCGGATGCCGGTGGTAAAGCTCGTCGGTGACGGTCAGGCCCAGCACGGCGTCGCCGAGAAACTCCAGCCGTTCGTTGGTCGGCAGCCCGCCGTGCTCGTAGGCGTAACTGCGGTGCGTCAGCGCCAGCGAGAGCAACTCGTCGGGCAGCTCGACCCCCAGCGCGTCGAGCAGGTCCTGGCGCGACGTCATCGGTCACCCCGCGACGCGTCCGGCTCGGGAAACATGCCGGCCAGCTTGGCCCACCGCGGGTCGACGCGCTCGTGGTGATGGCCCGGCTCGGCCGCCAGGGCAACCCCGCATTCGGGGCACAGGCCGGGGCAATCGTCGGTGCACACCGGCGAAAACGGCAGCTCCAACCCGACGGCGTCGACGATCGACTGCTCGAGGTCGATGGTGTCGTCGACGATGTGACCGACCTCGTCCTCTTCGGTGGTCGCCTCCGTCGTGCTGTCGGGATAGGCGAACAATTCGGTCAACCGGACCCGCACGCGGCCGTCGACCGGCGTCAGGCAACGGGAGCATTCGCCGACGGTGGGTGCGTCGACCGTGCCGGTCACCAGCACGCCTTCGGAAACGGACTGCACCTGCAGGTCCAGCTCCAACGGCGCGCCCGCCTCGATCGCGATCATGTCCAGGCCGATGCGCGACGGGCTGGGCACGGTTTTTCGCAGGGTCACCATCGCGCCGGGCCGCCGCCCCAGGCGGGTGATGTCAATCGTCATCGCCGAGCTCGAATGGCGCTGCGAGGTGGTGCCGTGCTGCCGCGTCATAGGAGAAATCCTACGGCGCGAACCGCATATTTCCAGGGTGCGGCCCCCCGGTCGACTCCGCTAGCGCACCGCGTAGTCGTGCGTGCCGGCCGCCGTCCGGAGCTGGTGACGGCCGCGCCCGACCGAGCGCAGCGTGCCGTTGAGGAATTCCTCGAACTCGGCCAGCTTGTTGTCGACGTAGATGTCGCATTCGCCGCGCAGCCGGTCGGCCTCAGCGTGCGCGGAGTCGATGAGGCGGGTGGCCTCGGCGTTGGCCGCCTCCACCACGCTGTTCTGCGACACCAGCCGCTGTTGCTCTTTGATGCCCTCCTGCACGGCCTTCTCGTAGGAGATGTTGCCGTTCTCGAGCAGCCGGTCGGCTTCGGCCTGGGCGCGGCCCACGCTGGCCTCGTACTCGCGTTTCGCCGCCGTGGCGATGCGCATCGCCTCCTCGCGGGCCTCGCCGACCATCCGCTCGCTGTGCTGGCGCGCCTCGCTCACCATGCGGTCGGCCTGCGATTTTGCGTCGGACAGCAGCCGGTCGGCCTCCGCGCGAGCGTGGTTGAGCATCGACTCCGACTCGGTCGTCGCCGAGGAAACCATGGATTCGGCGTGCGACTTGGCGTCCTGCAGCATCGAGTCACGGGCATCGAGCACGTCCTGGGCGTCGTCGAGCTCGCCGGGGATCGCGTCCTTGATGTCGTCGATCAGTTCCAGCACGTCACCACGGGGCACCACGCAGCCCGCCGTCATGGGGACGCCGCGTGCTTCTTCAACGATGGCGCTCAACTCGTCGAGCGCTTCAAAGACTCGGTACACGGCCACTTCCTCCTGGCGTCTGCATAAAACCTGTTGTTACCAGTGTGCCTGGTGTTGCCTTTGTGACAGCGGTGGCGAGGCCGGTGTGTCGGACATTCACCCGACGCGGGCCCCGGTCGCCGGCCGGCCGCGCCGCCGCCCGGCAAAGCGGGTTGCGTGGCAAACGGAACACGACATCGATTGTTCCAGCACTTGTGCAGCGGCGCTCACGCAGGCGGTGGGCTCAATATCGGGCCGGCAATATCGGGGGGCCGAAATTCGCATCGGTATAGGGTGACGCGGTGAACACGGACCGCGATGGCGGCGGCGCGCCGACGCTTTATATATTTCCGCACGCCGGCGGATCGGCGACCTATTACGTTCCGTTCGCCAGGGCGTTCTCCGCGGATATCAAGCGCATTGCGGTCCAATACCCCGGGCGGGAAAAGGGACTCACGCAGCTCCCGAGCATTCCCGCGCTGGCCGACGAAATCTATTCGATGATGGCGCCTTCCGCTCCGGCGAATGCGCCGGTGACCTTTTTTGGCCACAGCATGGGCGGCCTGTTGGCCTTCGAGGTCGCGCTGAGGTTTCAAGCCGCCGGGCAACCGATCGCCGCCCTGTTCATCTCGTCGAGCGCGGCCCCGGGTCACATTCGCTACAAGGAGCTGCAGGGATCGGACCGCGACATCCTCAACGTCGTCGCCCAGGTGACCGACACCAACGCCGAGCTGCTGGCCAGCGACGAATTCGCCCTGACGATCCTGCCCACGCTGCAAAGCGTCCGGGCGATCGCGGGCTACACGCATCCGCCGGAGGTCACCGTGTCGTGCCCGATCTACGGGTTCGTCGGAGACAACGACGTCATCGTGGCCGAGGACAACATGCGGGCCTGGTCCGATCGCACCACCGACGATTTCGGTCTCCGCGTGTTCCCCGGCGACCACTTTTACCTGAGCAACCATTTGCCAGAACTGGTGAAGGACATCGAGGAGAAGGTCCTCGCTCGTTGCTCCACGAGTTAGCTGCCGCGCCGACGCCGGTCGGCTGGCCGATGCGATCGAGGAGGCGGGACCGCCCCGATTCAACGTTTGCCATGCATCTCGTGTGCGAGCGGACGCGACGCGCGGGGCCCGGCGCCGGACAGCCGCCGGCCGGTCCGGATCCCGGTCGACGCCGGCCCGGGCCGCCGCGATCGGCATGGGCCAGGGCCGCCGGAAAGGCGCGCCCGTACCAGAACCGACCGGGAAACGTCGCGCGGTGCGAAGGCCGCACGCGCCCCCCGACCTGGCACTATTCGTCACTCGTATAACAGGCTCACCACTAGCCACACGCCCGTACTACCTATATACGGTGCAAGATCGGCGATCCCCGCCATGCCCCACGGGACCGGTCACGGCACGAGCGGCACTGTGGGCTACATCTCGTTTTGATTTTGTAAATCGGAAGTCGCCACCCGCAAAGAATGCTTAGGTTGCTTCACGAGAGTGGTTGTCGGTAACCGGGGAAGCCGCTCGACGCGCGGCACGCACGTTGCGTGCGGGCACCCAACGGCGTCAGCGCACGGGAAGGTAAGCAAATGCCGGTGACCGACATCTCCATTCCTGCGTTGCTGCAGGACCGGGCCGAGCACCGGCCCGACGCGACGGCGTTCACGTTCATCGACTACGAACAGGACCCTAACGGGTTTGCTGAACACCTGACCTGGGCGCAGGTTCACCGCCGCGCTCGCATCGTTGCTGAGGAGCTGGCGCTCTGCGGCTCCCCCGGTGATCGGGTGGCGATATCGGCGCCCCAGGGCCTGGAGTATGTGGCCGCCTTCTTCGGGGCGCTGCAGGCGGGCTTCATCGCGGTTCCGCTCTCGACGCCGCTCTATGGCGTGCACGACGAGCGGATTTCCTCCGTGCTGCGCGACTGCAACCCGGTCGCCATCCTCACCACGTCGGGGGTGGTCAGCGACGTCAACAAGTACGCCTGCGGCCAGGACGGCCACCCCGCGCCGTTGGTCATCGAAGTCGACCTGCTCGACCTCGATTCGCCCCGCGAATTCCCGCCCGCTCGGCGATTTTCCTCGGGTGCCGGTTATCTGCAGTACACCTCCGGGTCCACGCGCACGCCGGCCGGCGTGATCGTGTCGCACGACAACGTCGTCACCAACGTGTCGCAATGCATGTACGCCTTTTTCGGTGAGCCGGAACAACTCCCCGACAATTTGTCCTTGGTGTCGTGGCTGCCGCTGTTCCACGACATGGGCCTGATCCTGGGCGTCTGTGCCCCGCTGGTGACCAATCGCAGCGCGGTATTGATGAGCCCGATGGCGTTCCTGCAGCGCCCGGCCCGCTGGATGAAAACGCTTGCCACCAACGGCCAGTGCTTTTCCGCGGCCCCGAATTTCGCGTTCGAACTGGCCGTGCGCAGGACGTCCGACGACGACATGGCGGGCCTGGACCTTGGTGACGTGCACACCATTGTCAGCGGCAGCGAACGAATTCACGTGGCAACCGTGAAGCGCTTCAGCGAACGCTTCGCCCCGTTCGGCCTGCGCCCGACGACGGTCCGCCCCTGCTACGGGCTCGCCGAGGCGACGCTGTACGTGGCCGGTCCCGAGCCCCACACCATGCTCAAAACCGTCCGTTTCGACTATGAGCACCTGACCGCCGGTCGGGCCACGCCGTACGGAACCGAGGGCACGGTCGGCACGGAGCTCATCAGCTACGGTTCGCCCGATCCCGCCGCCGTGCGAATCGTCAACCCCGAGAGCATGACCGAGAGCCCGGCGGGCACCGTCGGAGAGATCTGGGTGCGTGGCGACCACGTGGCCCTGGGGTATTGGCGCAAGCCGGAGCAGACGTCGCGTGTGTTCCACGCCGAACTGACCGATCCCGCGCCGGGATCCCCGGCGGGCCCGTGGCTGCGGACGGGCGACCTGGGCGTCATCTCCGACGGCGAATTGTTCATCATGGGCCGCATCAAGGACCTGCTCATCGTCGACGGGCGCAACCACTATCCGGACGACATCGAGGCGACCATCCAGGAAATCACCGGCGGCCGGGTCGCGGCGATATCGGTTCCCGACGACATCACCGAGCAGCTGGTGGCGATCATCGAGCTGAAGGGGCGCGGCGCGTCCGAGGAAGAGGCCCTGCTGCGGCTGCGGTCGGTAAAACGCGAAGTCACCTCGGCGATTTCAAGGTCGCACAGCGTGCGAGTCGCCGACCTCGTGCTGGTGTCACCGGGGTCGATACCGATCACCACCAGCGGCAAAGTCCGGCGTTCGGCGTGCGTCGAACGCTACCAAAGCGACGGATTCCAAAGGCTGGACGTGACGGTATGACGTCAGGCATCGGTGGCGAAGCCGACTTGCGCCACTGGTTGGTCGACTATCTGGTGACCAACATCGGCTGCACGCCCGACGAAGTCGACCCCAACCTATCGCTGGCCGACCTCGGGGTGAGCTCCCGCGAAGTGGTGGTGCTGTCCGGGGAGCTGTCAGAGTTGTTGGGCAAGAAGGTATCCCCGGTCGACTTCTGGCAGCATCCGACGATCAACGCCCTGGCCGCCTACCTCACCGCACCCGAGCCCGAGCCGGAGGACGACGCCACGCTCAAGCGCCCGGGTCGCAACTCGCTCGACGAGCCGATCGCCGTCATCGGGATGGGCTGCCGCTTCCCGGGCATATCGGGGCCCGAGGCGTTCTGGCAGTTCCTGAGCGCGCGGGGTTGCTCGATCGGCCAGGTGCCCCCGGAACGGTGGCGACCGTTCGAATCCGGCGAGCCCGACGTGGCGGCGGCGCTCGCCCGTACGACGCGGTGGGGATCGTTCCTGCCCGACATCGACGCCTTCGACGCCGAGTTCTTCGAGATCTCCCCGAGCGAAGCGGACAAGATGGACCCCCAGCAGCGCCTGCTGCTGGAGGTGGCGTGGGAAGCGTTGGAGCACGCGGGAATTCCGCCGAGTTCCCTGCGCCGGTCGCAGACGGGCGTCTTCGCAGGCGCGTGCCTGAGCGAATACGGCGCCATCGCCTCCAACGACTTCTGTGGTGTCGACGGCTGGAGCAACACCGGCGGTGCGATGAGCATCATCGCGAACCGCCTGTCGTACTTCCTCGACCTGCGCGGCCCGTCGGTGGCGGTCGACACGGCGTGTTCGTCGTCGTTGGTCGCCATTCACCTGGCCTGCCAGAGCCTGCGGACCGAGGATTCCCAGCTGGCCATCGCGGCCGGTGTGAATCTGTTGTTGTCGCCGGCGGTGTTTCGCGGCTTCGACCAGGTGGGCGCGTTGTCGCCGACGGGCAAGTGCCGCGCGTTCGACGCGGCGGCCGATGGGTTTGTGCGCGGTGAGGGCGCGGGCGTGGTGGTGCTCAAGCGGTTGACCGACGCGCAGCGCGACGGCGACCGTGTGCTCGCGGTGATCTGCGGCTCGGCGATCAACTCCGACGGCCGCTCCAACGGCCTGATGGCCCCGAACCCGGCGGCGCAGATGGCGGTCCTGCGGGCCGCCTACCGCAACGCGGGAATGCAGCCGAGCGACGTCGACTACGTCGAAACCCACGGCACCGGAACGTTATTGGGCGATCCCATCGAAGCCCGCGCCCTCGGCACGGTGCTCGGTCGGGGGCGTGCCGAGGATGCCCCCCTGCTCATCGGCGCGGTCAAGACGAACCTCGGCCACACCGAGGCGGCGGCGGGCATCGCGGGTTTCATCAAGGCGGTGCTGGCGGTGCAGCGCGGCCAGATCCCGCCCAATCAGCGCTTCGAAAGCCCGAACCCGCACATCCCGTTCGACGAGTTGCGCATGAAAGTGGTTCGCAGCCAGACCAGTTGGCCGAAGCGGGCGCATCCGCGCCGGGCCGGGGTGTCCTCGTTCGGGTTCGGCGGCACGAACGCGCACGTGGTGATCGAGCAGGGTCAGGACGTCAGCCCGAGCGCTCCCGCCGATAGCGCGGGTGGGGTGTCGACGTTGGTGGTGTCGGGTAAGACGGCGCAGCGGGTGGCGGCCACGGCGGTGGTGTTAGCCGAGTGGATGGACG
>NZ_LATC01000161.1:0-6667 GCF_001414075.1 Mycobacterium sp. UM_11
GATGTGTATAAGAGACAGGTGTGGGTGCCATGGTGGACCGCGTGGGGGCGATGGCCGTGGAAAAGGCGACACAGCCCTGGGCGTTCCTGATGCGCTCCTTGGTCGGTGGCGTGATGGTCGCCTTCGGGGCGCTGCTGGCGTTGATGGTGAGCACCGGAGTCAAGGCCCCGGGCGTCGCAAGCTTGTTGATGGGCTTGGCATTCGGCATGTCCTTCGTGTTGATTCTGGTGTCGGGCATGTCGCTGATCACCGCCGACATGGCCGCCGGATTCCTCGCCGTCCTCAACCGCGCCATGAGCATCGGCAGCTACGCCCTACTGGTGGTCGTTGGCCTCATCGGCAACGTCCTGGGGGCGCTGGTGTTCGTCACCATCTGCGGCGCCGCCGGCGGCCCGTACCTGGGCGCCTTCGCCGAGCGGGCCGCCACGGTGGGCACGCAGAAGGCCGGCCAGCCGTTTTGGACCGCGTTGCTGCTGGCCGTGGTGTGCACCTGGTTCCTGCAAACCTCGATGTGCATGTTCTTCAAGGCCCGCAGCGATGTCGCCCGCATGACGTTCGCGTTCTACGGACCGTTCGCGTTCGTCATCGGCGGCACCCAGCACGTGATCGCCAACGTCGGCTTCCTCGGTCTTCCCCTGTTGCTCAACCTCTTTCACCCGGCCGCACCGCGCGGGCTGATCGGCTGGGGTTTCGGCGAACACGGCCTGCTGACCAACCTCTCCATCACCACGGTGGGCAATTTGATCGGCGGAACGCTGTTCGTGGCGCTGCCCTTCTGGGCCATCGCGCAGTTACAGCGGCGCCGCATCTGACCGGCGGGTGACCGTGGCGTTACGGCCGCCTTAACTCGTCCACAGCAAAGCCCTCCGTCCCGGTGGTTAGGGACTTAAGCCTCACGACTGCGGCCCCGCGCGTTTATAGCGTCGCTGGTGATGGAGGGAGAACGAAATGTCAGCACCTGATCAACAGCGCGGCATCGTCGTCGCGGTCGACGGCTCGCCGGCATCGAATGCCGCCGCCACCTGGGCCGCCCACGAAGCGGCACTGCGAAAGATTCCACTCACCGTCGTCCACGCGGTGACGACCCCCACCGCCACCTGGCCACCGGTTCCATACCCCGACTCTCTCGTCGTGCGGCTGGAGGACGAGGGCAAGAAGGCGATCATGCACGCGATCAAGCTCGCCGAGGAGTCGCTGCCGGCGGATGTCAAGATCACCATCAACAGGGAACTCGTGTACTCCAGCCCGGCGCTGGCGCTGATCAAGATGTCCGACGAGGCGGCCATGATCGTCGTGGGTACGGCCGGGAGGGGCCTGCTGGCCCGGGGCGTCCTCGGGTCGGTCAGTGCCACCGTGGTGCGGCACGCCAATTGTCCGGTCGCCGTCGTCCATGGCGACGTCGGTGATCTTCCGGACACGGCGGACGCCCCCGTCCTGCTGGGGGTCGACGGCTCGCCGGCTTCCGGGCTCGCTACCGCAATAGCGTTCGACGAGGCCTCCCGCCGCGGCGTCGACCTGGTGGCCCTGCACGCGTGGAGTGACATCGCGATAAGCGAACTCCCGGAAGCGGATTGGTCGTCACTGGAAGCGGAAGCTCATCGCACCCTCGCCGAAAACCTGGCCGGCTGGCAGGAACGCTATCCCGATGTGACCGTGCAGCGGTTGGTCGTCCGGGACGGGCCGGCCCGTCAGCTCGCCGAAAAGTCCAAGACCGCCCAGCTTCTCGTCGTCGGCAGTCACGGCCGGGGCGGGTTGACGGGCATACTCCTGGGTTCGGTCAGCAACTCGGTTTTGCACTCGGTCCGCATCCCCGTGATCGTCGCGCGGCCGACGGCGTCCGACTGATCCTTTCCGGCCGCAAGGGCGGTGGCCGCCCACCCGCAGAGGGCGGCGAGATCCCGACCGGACCGCGCCACGGTGCGGTCGGGGCGCACCAGGGCGGCCGTCGCGCGCCCACGGCGCAGCCATGACCCCAGCGGGCTGTCGGCGTCGGCCACCAGCACGTCGACATTTCGCCGCCGCAGCGCCTCCTCATCGGCCGCGGTGGGGCGGGCGGTGGTGATCAGCGCGAAACCGGCGCCGAGCGCGTCGTCCAAGCGATGTCCCTGTCCTACCGGGGGATTCGGGCACAGCGTGCCGGCGAGCCCGCGCGGTCGTCGCGACGCGCACACCCACGCGGAACGGCGCAGCGCGGGCGTTCTCGAGTCGACGACCTTCTCGCGGAGGCCGGGGATGAGCCGCAACCGCGGCAACACCACCCGACGCACCCCGTTGCCCAGGCGGCCACCGCCTGTCATCGCCCAGCCGATGCCCAGCGCCAACCGGATCATGGATTGGGCATGCGGCTTGCGTTCCCGCTCATAGGTTTCCAGCACGTCGGGCGCCAGGGTGCCGTGGTGGACTCCGGCGATCTTCCACGCGAGGTTGGCCGCGTCCCGCAGGCCCGCCCCCATGCCCTGGCCGATGAACGGGGGAGTGAGGTGCGCCGCGTCACCGAGGAGAAAGGCGTTCCCCCGGCGCCAGCGGTCGGCGATCTGGGCTCGGAAGGTGTACTCGGCGACCCGCAAGAGCGTCAGCGCGCTGGCGGGCACCGCGCTGGTCCATGGCATGATCAGCGGCCGCAGCCGTTCCAGGGTGCCGAAGTCGTTCGCGGTTTCGCCGGCCAGGAGCCGGAACTCCCACCGGTAGCGGCCCGGCCCGATGCGCATGTAGGTGCCCGCGCGTTTTGGGTCGCACACCTGGTGCACCCCATCCCACTGGCCCAGGTCCGCGTCGCTGGCGATGTCGACCACCAGCCAGCGCTGCTCGAATTTCAAATCCCGCATGGCCGAGCCGATCTTGGTGCGCACCAAGCTGTTGGCGCCGTCGCAGCCGAGCAGGTAGTCGGCGTCGACGTGATGAACTCGGCCGTCGGCCCGGTCGGTGAAGGTGACGCGAATGTGTGTGCCGGCCGCGGTGATGTCGGTGACCTCGGCGTCCCCGCGGAGTCGGGCGTTGGGGTGGCGGTCGAGGTTGGACCGCAGCAGGGCTTCCAGTTCCGGCTGGTCGAACATGTTGGCCTGCGGGAAGCCGTGCACACTGGCCCCGGGGTCCCGGTTGAACTCGGCAAGCGTCCGAAACCTGTTGTCCACCAACCGCAGGCCCAGCGTCGGCCGCGATATCGCGGCGAATTCGCCGGCCAGCCCGAGGCGGGCGATGATTCGATAGATCTCGTCGTCCAGGTGCACCGCGCGCGGCTGCGGATACACGCCGGACCAGCGGTCGAGCACCAGGCAGTCCACGCCGTACTGCGCCAGCAGCGTGGCGGCGGTGACGCCGGTCGGGCCGGCGCCGACGATGACAACGGGGACTTGCCGGGTCATGGTCACGCGAATCGGATTGTGGTGCGCTGTGTTCCGAGGTCGATGACCCCGTCGTCGGTGGCCACCGACGCCTCGACCACGTCCCCGTCATGCAGGTATTTCGGGTTGGCCTCCTGCCGCGAGAAGAACATCTTCCATTTGACGGCCGGCGGCAACAGGTTTCCGATGAACTGCATGGGTTTCGGCGGGGCGCTCAGCGCGGTGCCGACGGGAGTGCCGGTGAGCACCAGGTCGCCCGGGGCGAGTTCTTGGAACTGGGTGAGCGACTGCAGGGCCTCGAGCGGCCGGTACAGCATGTCACCCTCGACGAGGCCGTTCTGGCGTTCTTCGCCATTCACGCTGAGCCGCAGCCGCAGATCACCGAATCGCTTGAGCTCATCGGCGTTGAGCAGCACCAACTCCGGGCCGACGGGTGTGAACGTCGGATACGACTTGGCCTCGTAGAACTGGGTTTGCGGGAGTTGGATGTCGCGCGCCGAGACGTCGTTGGTGACGACCAACCCGGCGATGAATTCACTGAGGTTGGCATCGGAGATGGTGGTGCCGACCGGGACCGCGCGGCCGATCACCAGACCGATCTCCACCTCGTAGTCGAGAAACCTGACGTGCTGGGGTTTGACGATGTCGTCGAACGGGCCGTTGATGGACGCCGAGGCCTTGCGGAAGAACGTGAGCGGGGTGGACGCCGGATCCATGCCCGCGTCTTTGACGTGCGACTCGAAGTTGGTCATCTGAGCGATGACCCGGCACGGTCGGGTGACCGGCGAGATCAGCGCGAGGGTGTCGACGGCGACGAGATCGGTGCTGGCGGCGGCGCTTTCGATCGCGGCCCGGTCGGCCAGCAGCGCGGCGGTGCTGGTGGCCTCGGTCTGGATCCGGGCGGCGCCCTGGGCGGACTTGAGCCACCACGCATGGCCGGTTTCGGAGGCGGTGTGCAGTACGGAGAGGGTCATGAGGTGGTGACTTTCAGTAGGCCGATCAGACGGTTGATGTCGAACTCGTTGTGCGCGCGCAGCGCGGTGATCATCGAAAGCAATTCTCCGGGAACCGATTTCGTATCGGTGCCGAGAAAATCCCTGGTGGCCGGCGGCCCCCACTGGGCCAGCCCGGATGCGGTGAAGGGCGCCCAGCCCGGGTCCAGCGTGGCATCGAACAGGTCGCCATCGGCGAAGTGCTCGAACAGGTAACCCTCGGGGTCGCGCCAGTAGTCGAAAATCTGGCTGCCCTGGATGTGTCTGCCGATTCCCCAGGACCTGGAATAGCCTCGCGCGCCTAGGTATTCGCCGCCGGCGGCCAGCGCGTCGAGATCGCTGACCTGATACGCCGAATGGACGTAGCGGTTGGCCGGACCGAGGGCCATAGCCAGCGTGTGGTGGTCGGCGGGTGTCGACCCCCGGTCACACCGGATGAAACTCATCGTCGGCCCGCGGTCGCGCTGGCCGGGGAAGTACAGGAAATCGCTGACGATCATGCCCAGGTTGTCCAGATACCAGTTCAGCGTCTCGAGGTACTTGGTCGACTGCACCACCAGGTGGCCCAGGCGCTGCACTTGAGCGGGAACTCGTGGGGGGCGCTGGCCGGTGTTGGTGCGCCGCACGTCGCGTCCGAAGTTGAAGTCGTGGACGGGTTGGCCCGGCAGTTCGGGGAGCTCCTGCATGCCGGCGACGACGCGAACGGACATGCCGCTGGGGTCGGTCAACTCGACCGATCGGCCCCCGATGGTCTCCGGCAGCGGTCGAACGGGGGCGTCGAAGCGGGCCGCCAGCCGGCGCACGTCGGCCTCGTCGCAGGCCCGGAACGCCGCGCCGGTGAAACGACTGCGCGGTCCTCGACGCACGATGACGCATGGCGCGCCCGCCCGGGTACCGCGCAATTGCAGTTCGTCCGGCCCGTGATGCGCCGTGTGGAAGCCGAACGCCCGCGCGAACGCCTCGGCTCGCGTCATGTCGGGCCGTTCGAACTCCAACCAGGCGAGATCGGCGACCTTGACCACCGGGTTGCGGGACCGGCCGGGATGCTCCCCGGGCCGCGCGCCCTGCTCGCTGTGCGCGTGGTCGCGCGCGCTTTTCGTCAGATGCATGACTACTCCCAAAAAAGTAACTGACGAAATCGTCACATACGAGACAACGTTCAGTCAAGAGGCTGACGGAATCTTCATTACTGATGCATACTGCTCGTCATGAGCGCGATGGCGGAGCCGGCCAACCGGCTGGAACGGCGCAAGCGGCGCACCCGGGCTGCGCTGGTCAAAGCGGCACAGCAACTGATCGCGGACGGCAAGGTCAACGTTCCCGTCCTCGAGATCACCCAGGCCGCCGACGTCGGGATGGGGTCCTTCTACAACCACTTCGACAGCAAGGAGCAGCTGTTCGAGGCCGCCGTGGCCGACGTGCTCGACGCCTACGGGTCGATGCTGGACCGGCTCACCGAGTCGATCGAGGACCCGGCCGAGATTTTCGCCACCAGCTTCCGGCTCACCGGCCGGCTCTTCCGGCGCCGGCCCCAGGAGAGCCAGATCCTGCTGGCCAACGGAATGGAATTGCTGACGTCGGAACGGGGCTTGGCTCCGCGGGCGCTGCGCGATATCAAAGCCGGCGTCGCGGCCGGGCGGTTCGACGTCGACGATCCCGAGTTGGCCCTCGCCATGGCCGGCGGGGCGCTGTTGGGCTTGGGAAACCTGTTGCGCCACCATCCGGATCGCGACGACGCGCACGCCGCCGACGTCGTCACCGAAAACGTGCTGCGGCTGTTCGGGCTCAGCGCCGACGAGGCACACGCGATCTGCAAACGGCCGCTGCCCGAGGGCGGGCTTCTCGAGCCCTAGCGCTTCACGACGGCGCCGACTGAGAATGCGACGTTCCTGCCCACGCCGCCGTCGTCACCGGCCGCCCCGGGCGCGGTCCACCGCACGCGTGCGGTGCCGGTGACATGCAGGGCGGCGCCGGTATCGAAATCGACGAACAGCAAGGCGGCCTCGTCGTCGACGGCCAGGTTGCCGTAGCTGTTGAACATGTTGTTGCCCGGGAAATCCGGCCACCACAACCGGTCGGGGGACTCGACTCGGACGAATCCGGGTGGACCTCCGCGGTGTGACGCATCGCTGCCCCGACTGGGATGACTTGTGCCCAAGAAGAATGTGTCGGACGAAGCGATCATCGCCCGATCGGATGGATCGAGAAGCGTTGCGCGCCTAGTGGGTACAGAAGGCGGGGCAGCGAACGCGGTGACATCGATGGCGTGGGGGTGAATGTACTTGGGGCAGTTGCCGTATGACTGGTCGACGTTGACCCTGTCTCTTATACACA
>NZ_LATC01000162.1:0-6661 GCF_001414075.1 Mycobacterium sp. UM_11
ACCACCGACTGGCCGAACCTGTCGCCCAGCCCGGTCAGCGCCTGGGCGGCCGCGCTCAGCGTCAGGTTCAGCTTGACCGGGTCCACCTTCTCCGCGATCGAGGTGACGGTCTGGAACAGCGTGTTGATCTCCGTGGTCACCGTGCGCGCGTCGATCACGGTGTGCGGGTTGAGCTTTTGCGGCGACGGGTTCTTCGGCGTCGTCAAAGACACGTACTTGCCGCCGAACACCGTGGTCGCCTTGATGTCGGCGTTCACGTTGGACGGGATCAGATTGAGATACCGGGGATACACCTCCAACGTGAATTTCGCGGCGGGCTTGCCGTCGCGCACGGTCTCGGAGATGTCGCCCACCCGGCCGATCTCCACGCCGTTGTAGGTGACCTTCGAGCCCGGATCCATCACCAGGCCCGCCCGCGACGCCAGCATGGTCAGCTTGGTCTTGGGCGTGAAGTTGCCGCGGAACTGCCCGTAGACCAGGACCAACGCCACCAGGGCGATGATCAACGCGGCGGCGCCGGCCAGCTTGTACGGCGGGTTCCGGGGTTTGTTGACCTTCACTGGGGATGACATGGCTACACCGTCAACGCGAAGTTTGGGTTGACGCCGTAGAGCGCCAACGCGGCGGCCAGAACGACGACCTGCACCGACACCAGCGAGAAACGCATCGATCGGCCGACGGCCTCTCCGACGCCGACGGGTCCACCGCCGGCGTTGTATCCGTAGAAGCAGTGGGTGATCATCACGACCGCCGTGATGATGATGGCCTCGAGGAACGACCAGAACACGTCGTCGGGACGCAGGAACGTCCGGAAGTAGTGCTCGTAGGTTCCGTTGGACTGCCCGTAGAGCACCGTGGTGGTGATCTGCGGGGACAGGAACGACATGATCATCGCCAGCGCGTAGAGCGGGATGATGACGACCAGGCCGGCCATGATCCGGGTGGTCGCCAGGAACGAGATCGACTTGATGCCCATGACTTCCAGGGCGTCGATCTCTTCGCTGATGCGCATGGCACCCAGCTCCGCCGTGGCGCCGGCCCCGACGGTGGCGGCCATCGCGATGCCCGTGACAACCGGGGCGGCGATCCGCACGTTGATCAGCGCGGCGAAGAAGCCGGTGAACGCCTCGACGCCGATGTTGCCCAGCGACGCGAAGCCCTGGATGGCGACGAGCGAGCTACCCGACAGCGTCACGAAGCCGACGATCGCGACGGTGCCACCGATGACGGCCATGGCGCCCGTGCCCATGCCGATCTGGGCGATCAGCCGCAGGGTCTCCTTGCGGTAGTTGCGTAGCGCGTGCGGAACGTGGCCCAGGGCCACCACCCCGAACCAGGCCATCTGCCCGACGTCGTCGAGCCCACGGGCGGCGGCGCCGCCGTAGCGGTTGAGGTTTTCGGCCGCCCGCGGGAAGCGGGCACGCAAGACGGCAGCGGTCGACATGTCAGTGGCCCGTTCCGAATCGCACACCGATGGTGGTCAGCACCACGTTGACCGCGTACAACGCGACGACGCAGAGCACGACGGTCTCGTTGACCGCGGTGCCCAGGCCCTTCGAACCGCCGCGCACGGTAAGCCCGCGGTAGCAGCCGACCAGCCCGGCGATCAGGCCGAAGGTCGCGGCCTTGACGGTCGCGATGACCACCTCGGGGAGGCCGGTGATCGTGGTCAGCGTGGCCAGGTACGCACCACCCGAGACGTTTTGCAGGTAGACGCCGAACAGGTAGCCGCCGACCAGGCCCACGGTGATCACCAGGCCATTGAGCAGCGTGGCCACCAGGGTCGCGGCGACCACCCGGGGAACCACCAGCCGGTGGATCGGGTCGATGCCGAGCACCTCCATGGCGTCGATCTCCTCGCGGATGGTGCGTGCGCCGAGGTCCGCGCAGATCGCCGTCGAGCCGGCGCCGGCGACCACCAGCACCGTGGTCAGCGGGCCGAGCTGGGTGACGGCGCCGATCGCCGCGCCCGCGCCGGACAGGTCGGCGGCGCCGAACTGGGCGAGCAGCACGTTGAGGGTGAAGATCAGCAGCACGGTCAGCGGAATCGAAACCATGATGGTCGGCAGGAACGCCACCCGCATGATGAACCAGCACTGCAGGACGAATTCGCGCCACTGGAACGGCCAGCGGAACAGCGCCCGCCCGGTCAGCACGCACATCCGGAAGAATCCCCCGATGAGCGTCAGGGGGGTGTCCAGCTGGTCGCGCAGGTAATTGACGAGGTAGGGGCCCTGCCGACCGGTCGACGTTGACGTCACCGCTGCCCCCTCCAGCTGGTACCGCGCGCCTGTCGGCGCCCCGGCAGATCGTGTAGCAAGCCTCGCCCCCTCGCCGCAACGCGACTGGGGATGCCCCCGCCTCGCCCCAACCCAACGTGTGTGACCATCGGCTCCCTACTGACAAGTAGTAACGGAGACCACAGGAATGTACCCGATGGCCTTGCACGTGTGAACTGCATCTGCACAATTAACCCTTCGCCAACAGCGGGCAAACGTTACAGTTTCCGTCAGCCTTCCTCTCGCCTCATGAATCATGTTGCCCTAGAACGGTTCTCGTCCATATTTGCGCTTCCGTAACGGATCCGTAGCTCAGTCTTGAGCACCTTGCCGGCCGGATTGCGCGGCAGGGCATCGACGATCTCGAGCGCCTTGGGATGCTTGTAGCGGGCCAACCGCTCGGTGAGGAATTCGTCCAATTCGTCCAGGAGTAGCTGATCGCCGGCGATGGCCGCGACCGCGATCGGCACCTCACCCCACTTCTCGTGGGCCCGTCCGATGACCGCGACCTCGACGATGTTGGGATGGCCGGCCAGAACGTTTTCCACCTCGGCGCAATAGATGTTCTCGCCGCCCGAGATGATCATGTCCTTCTTGCGATCCACCACCCAGACGTAGCCCTCCTCGTCCATCCGGACGAGGTCTCCGGAGTGGAACCAACCCCCCGCGAACGCCTCCGCCGTGGCCTCCGGGTTGTTCCAGTACCCGCTCATCAAAGTCGGTGCGCGGTAGACGATTTCGCCCACCTCGCCGATCGGTACGTCGTTCATGTTCTCGTCGACCACGCGGGCGGCAACGGTCGGAATCACCTTGCCCACCGAGCCACGTTTGCGGATCGCGTCTTCACCCAGCAGCATGCAGGTGACCGGCGACATCTCGGTCTGGCCGAACGCCGCGAGGATCTGGGTCCCGGGGAAGACCGCCGACATCTCGCGCAGCAGCGCGTCGGGCGCCGGTGCGGCCCCCCACGACATCACCCGCAACCTCAGGTCGCGCGGACGCGCCTGTTGCTCGGCGCACACCGCCTGCCACTGCGCGGGGACCAGAAAGATGCCGGTGACCTTCTCCTCGGCCAGCACGTCGAGCAGCTGCCCCGGCTCGAACGCGCCCAGCGGGTAGATCACCGTGGGGATGCCGAGCAGCAACGACGTCAGCATGTTGCCGATGCCGGCGATGTGAAAGAACGGGACGCCGACGAAGCCGACGTCGCTGTTGATGTCGGCGCCGTTGGTGTACAGGCCCGTCATGGTCTGACCGGTCAGGTTGGTGTGGGTCAGTACGGCGCCCTTGGGGCGGCCGGTGGTGCCCGAGGTGTACATGATCAGCGCGGGCGAATCGTTCGGGACGTCGACGGGCTCGTGCGCGCGGCCGGTCTCGTCGATCAGGTCGTCGTAGCCGAGCACGCTGTCGTCGCCCGCGCCGCCGGCCACCACGATCGTTTCCAGCAGTGGCTCGACGTCGCGAACCCCGGTGGCCACCGGGGCGAGCACCGATTCGGTGATGAGCACGCGGGCTTCGCAGTCTTGGACCAGGAACGCGATTTCGGCGGCGGTGAGCCGGAAGTTGAGCGGGACCGCGATGGCGCCGAGCGCGTTGATCGCCAGCACCGACTCCATGAACTCGGGACGGTTGAGCATCAGCACCATGACCCGATCGCCGAAGCCGACTCCCCGACGGCTCAGCGCATCGGCCAGCGCCGAAACCCGGCCCTGCAATTCACCCCACGTCGTGGTCTTCCCCAGGAAACGCAGTGCTGCCGCGCCCGGCTGCATGAGGGCATGCCGTTCGAGCTGGTTCACCCAGTTCTGGCGCCGGGCCAGATACGGCTGCTCGGTCGCCTGCGCCAGATGGCTCGCTAATTGCGCGGTCAACTCAAGCCTTTCCCTTCACTCGCGCACCGCTTGCGCCAGGTTGATATTTGATAAAACATGGTGTTGTCTGGGTCACATTATGGCCTTAACGCCCAGCTGACAAGCCCCGACCGAAGTTTCAAACCAACCTCCGCGACGCCCCGAAAGCCCTGGCAGCCCCCGTGAACGCACCGATATCCACGCGACTGAGGAGGCGACGGCCACTGCGCCGGGCACAGCTGTCCGATGAGGTCGCGGGCCACCTTCGAGCGGCGATCATGTCCGGGGCGTTGCGGCCGGGAACGTTCATTCGCCTCGACGAGACCGCGGCCGGGCTCGGCGTGAGCGTCACGCCGGTGCGCGAAGCGCTGCTGAAGCTGCGCGGCGAGGGGATGGTGCAGCTCGAACCGCACCGGGGTCACGTGGTGCTGCCGCTGACGCGCCAGGACATCGAGGACATCTTCTGGCTGCAGGCCACCATCGCCAAGGAGCTGGCGGCCGCGGCCACCGATCACATCACCGACGCCGAGATCGCCGAGCTCGAGCGCATCAACGAGGCGCTCGCCGCGGCGGTGGGGTCCGGCGACGCCGAGACGATCGCGGGCATCGAGTTCGCGTTCCATCGGGTCTTCAACCAGGCGAGCGGGCGGATCAAGCTGGCCTGGTTCCTGCTCAACGCCGCCCGTTACATGCCGGTGCTGGTGTACGCCGCCGACGAACAGTGGGGCGCGGCCGCCGTCGACAATCACCGACAGCTGATCGCCGCGCTGCGCCGGCGCGACGCCGCCGCGGTGATCGAGCACACCGTGTGGCAGTTCACCGACGCGGCGACCCGGCTGACCGAGCTGCGCGACCGCACCGGAATCTTCGACTGAAGCCGCTAACCGGAGGCGAGCTGCTCGGCGCGCCGCTTCAGGGCTTCGGCGAGGTGGTCCAGCACGTTGCCGACGAGCTGCTTGACCATCGGCGCGGGAACCGGCATCGAGGTCTCCACGTCTAAGTCCACGGTCAGCAGGCTCGAGTTGCCCATCTCCACCACGCTGAACAGCTGCTCCTGCTTGGTGAACAGGTCGCCCTGCTGCAGGACGGTCTGGATCTGGTTCTCCCCCGGGTAGTACACGGCCTGGATGAACATGCTCTGCATGCCCTGGTAGTCGGTGTCGAGCCGCAGCTGGCTCGGGCGCCCGTCGTCGTAGCGGGCGAGCACCCAGAGGCCCTTGATCTCCTCGTTCCACTGCGGGTAGGCCTCGAAGTCGGCGACGATCGCCATGATCGAGGCGGCGTCGGCGTTGACCTCGACGGTCTTGCTCATAACGGGCATTGGCGAAGCATAGCCGGGCGCTCGACGCGCCCCCCAGAGCGCGGGTGGCACGGCGATTTCGCGCGAAAGCCCCGGTGCCGCCGGCGATCTCGGGATTACCGGTCCACCCGCGCCGTCGACAACAACGAGCGGATGGCGTCCGGAATCTCGACCGGCTTGCGACTGGTCCGGTCGACGTAGACGTGCACCCAGTGGCCCAGCGCGGTGATGGGCTGGGCCCGCCCGCCCTGGGCCGACCGGACCACGCCGAGCCGGTAGGTCACGCTGCTGCGACCCAGCCGGGTCACCGCCAGGCCCACCGCGAGGTCCTCCGGGAAATGCAGCTCGGAGAAGTACCGGCAGCCCGACTCGGCGACAATGCCCAGCGCGGGCGTGGTGAGCGGGTCCAGCCTGGTGCTGGTGTTGATCCAGGCGTTGATGGCGGTGTCGAACAACTGGTAGTACACGGCGTTGTTGAGGTGGCCGAACATGTCGTTGTCGGCCCACCGGGTTCCGACCGGCCAGATGACCGGGAAGTCGTCGCTGGTGAGCCCGTCCGGCGCCGGCGGTACCACCGGAGCCGGCGAGGCACGCGGTTGGCGAACCATGGTTGTATTCCAGCATGGTTCGGATTCGGGGTGCCGTGCTGGACCGGATCGGTCTGGCCCGCCCGTACGCCGAGTCCCGGCCCATCCGCGTCGTCGATCTCGAGCTGGACCCGCCGGGCAGCGGCGAGGTGATGGTCCGCATCGAGGCGGCCGGCGTGTGCCACTCGGACTTGTCGGTGGTCGACGGCAACCGGGTGCGCCCGGTGCCGATGCTGCTCGGCCACGAGGCGGCCGGGATCGTCGAGCAGGTCGGCGACGGTGTCTCCGACCTCGCCATCGGTCAGCGGGTGGTGTTGGTGTTCCTGCCGCGGTGCGGCCATTGCGCCGCCTGCGCGACCGGGGGCCTGACGCCGTGCGAACGGGGCAGCGCGGCCAACGGCGCCGGGACGCTGCTCGGCGGGGACATCCGGCTCAGCCAGGCCGGCCACCGGGTCTACCACCACCTCGGCGTTTCGGGTTTCGCGACGCACGCGGTGGTCAACCGGGCCAGCGTGGTGCCGGTGCCGCCCGACGTGCCGCCCGAAGTCGCCGCGCTGCTGGGCTGCGCGGTGCTGACCGGTGGCGGTGCGGTGCTCAACGTCGGCGACCCGCGGCCGGGGCAGACCTGTCTCTTATACACATCTG
>NZ_LATC01000163.1:0-6553 GCF_001414075.1 Mycobacterium sp. UM_11
GGTAGCGAATGGCTGGCCAGAATCATCTATTCCTTTTCGACTGTCAATCAAGGTCTGACCTTCGATATGACCAAGCCGGCCACGGTCCGCCGCTACGTCGAGAAATTCGCGATCAACGGCCTGCGCTGACGCGGCCACGAATACCGCATGCCCATCACATAGCCGTGCGGCTGTCGCGACCCATCGCCGCGGGCTCGGTCGCGAACTCTCGCACCATCGCCTGGATCGTGTATGACGCGGCGAGCCGACCATCTCGGGCGAACACCCGGCCGTCGCCCTGCACAAGCCCGCGTCCCGACCAGATCGCGTGGTTGGTGTACAGCAGCCAGTCCGTGACATCGACGTCGTCGTGAAACGCGATGGTGGCCTTCATGATTCCGGTCGACAAGGTGGCATGCGCGCGCGCCTCACCCAAGCCCGGATGCGGCAACATGCCTGCGGCGATGGTCCAATGCGTCGTCGACTGGGCCAGCAACGCGGCGTTCAGGTGGGCATTCGGTGGCGCATCCCGGAATCGCACCCACGCGTTGATGATCGGCGGGCCTACCCGATCGGGATCCGGATCGTAAGCTCCATCGACCACCCGAATCTCGCGTCCGGTCATCCCGAAGCCCTGGAACGACACCGCCGACTCGGGTCCCGGAACCTGCGGCATCGGCTCGGAGTCGCGCATGACGTCTTCGGCCCCGGAGTCCGCAAGCACGATGCCTGCGCTGCGCAACACGCCCAGCTGGCTGATGCGGATTTCGGCCGACGAGAACGACCTCCCTCGGCGAAGCATGTCGACGGAAAGGTCGACGGGCGCGTCGAACGAGGCCGCTTTGATGAAGATCATCGATACCGACGTGACTCGTTGCCCGGGAAGCGCTTTCGATGCGGCGACGATCGCCTCACCGAGCAGCTGACCGCCCTCGACCACATTTCGACGCGTAGGCCCATGAGCTGGTCCGATGAACCCGCTTTCGGACACCTGCTGAACATCGATGATTCTGCACAGCTCGTCGGCGTCTCCCCACAGCGGGAATCGCACAGGGACCTTCGAGCCGTCTGGCCAGTCTTCGACGATGACCACACGCAGCGCGTCGTCGTAGAAACTGACGTGGCCCGCGATCGCCGAGACCTCAGGCAACGGAGTGGGGTAGGCCCACACGACGTTCTCGACACCGGAATCCGCCCCGTCAAGGCTCCAGTAACTTGCCCGGCCCTTGAACGGGCAGACGGTGCTGTGGTCCGACGGGCGGAGCAGCTCCCACCGCACGTCGGATTCGGGAAAGTACAAGCGGTCCTCGTGGTCGGTCTCGGTCACCACGAGGCACCGGTCGCTCTGGGCAACGAGCACATCACCGAACCACACCTGGCCTCGGTATGGACACGGGGTCGCCTCGATCCGGTAATCGGGGTAATCGGGCCACGCCGATTCGACTTGCGTTGACATCACTACCCTCTCGTCGCCGGCCTCATCCCGTCACCGTGCGCCGCGGCGACGACGGTGGACGAATTGCCAGCTGCTCGAGGCCGACGGCGGGAAAGTTCAATGCGCTGGCGAATGTTCCCGCCAGCATGTCGGCGACGTCGTCGGGCGACATCAATGTCTCCTGCAAGAGGCCGCGCGCCACCCAATCCTCTACGACCACGCCCAGCAATTCGGGGTCGAACGCCGCGGTGAACTCCGTCGGAACGGTGCCGCCCACGGTCACACAGCAGTAGCGAAAGCGGGGATGCTCAGTGCGCCAGGCATTCAGGCTTTCTGACAGCGCGGCTTTGCTGGACGAATAGGCGCCCAGCGCGGTCCGCGGCTGGCCGACGGTTTCGGAGGAGAGGGCGCCGACGATCGCGGCGGGCGCGAGCACCGGCAGGCAGCACTTGATGACCTGATGCACACCGACGACGTTGGTCTGCATCACCTCCATCCAATCGTCGACAGAGGTGTCGGCGAACATTCTCAACGGCGCGTACCCCACCGAGATGAACAGCAGGTCGATTTCGCCAAGGCTCTCGCGGGCCATATCGGCGAGCCGCGCGCAGTCGTCAGCGTCACGCACATCCGCGCTGATGGCCGCGCCGCAGCCGGCGGCGGCGGCGACCTCGTCGAGACGGTCTCGTCGGCGCGCCGCGATAAGCAGGTCGGCGCCCTCCTTGCCGGCACGGACGGCGAATGCCCGCCCGATCCCGGCCGATGCGCCCACAACCACCACCCGCTTGCCGGCCAATGTCCGTTCGCCCATGCGCTGACCACCGATCGAGAATCCACGTGTCGAAAGCCATCCGACGTTGGAGAACAATAGTACATCTATTGTTCAGTTGAGCGGCGCTGGCCCGTTCTTCAGCGAAGCCCGTTGATCGCGAATGTTTCCACGTAGCGCCGGACAGTATCCGGCTTGGACATGTCGAACGTCTGAGCCTCGTTGACGGTCGAGAACGACCAGATGATGCGGGCCAGCCATTCGCTGGCCGCACTGACGTCGACGCCGGTGCCCACCTCGCCGCGCTCGCGCGCGGCCCGCACATAGGGTTCGAGAAACTGCGTGGTTCGCCGGACCGCGGTGTCACCGTCGGAGATCATGTGCCGCATCAGCTCGGCATCGTCGGCCATCAAACGGTTCCGTGTGCGATGGTCCAGCAAGATTCTGGCGTGGGTTTCCGCCATCGCTCCGACCTGCTCGGCCAGCGTGTTCTTCTTGGCCATGGCGGAAGCGACCTCTCGATAAAACCGCTGCGCACCGAATTCGATCGCGGCGTCGATGAGCACGTTGCGGTCTTCGAAGTACCGGTACACCGTGCCCCGCGACACGTTGGCTTTCCGCGCGACGTCCTGCACGCTGGTGCGCTCGATGCCGAGCTGGGTGAAGCATTCGTTCGCCGCCTCGAGGATCTGGTCCCGGCGATCGAATTCCCCGTCCGACTCCAGATCGGACGGGGCCGGTTTCGTCGACATGTCGCTCCATGCTACGCGACAAATTCGCGCCTGGTGTTCCATTCAGAGGCTCAAACGTAGCCGGACGGCGGCCGCAAAGTAGTCATTGCAACACATGGCGTACGTCTGTTTAGTATGGCTGTCACCGGCGGTGACGCCAGAAACGAGGGCAGCGCGTGGAGCTTGGTGTGGCGGGACGCAACTTCGTTCTCGTCGGCGGGACGACCGGGATCGGGTTCGCCGCCGCCGAGGAGCTCGCCGCCAATGGTGCCAACGTGGCGCTGCTGGCTCGGAATCCAGAGCGCGCCCGAGCGCGGGCCGAGCAGTTGACCGCAGACTACGGGGTGGGTGCGGTCGGGATCGCCGTCGACGCCGCCGCTTCCGGTGATGGGGTGGATCGCGCCATCGACCGCGCGGCCGCAAGCCTGGGCCCCTTGCGCGGTCTGGCGGTCACCGCGGGACCGATGAAGCAGCAGGGGCCGTTCCTCGAACACGGTGACGAGTCGTGGGACTGGTATTACCAGTTGATTCTCATGGGAACGGTGCGGTCCTGCCGCGCCGTCATCCCGCACCTGCAACGCAACGGCGGCGGAACCATCGTGACGACGGCCGCGTATTCCGTTCGTGCGCCGAAGGTTCTGATTCCGCCGTACAACGCGCTGAAGGCTGCGGTGTTGACGCTGTCAAAGATCCTGGCGAAAACGCATGGGCCCGACGGCATCCGGGTGAACACCGTGTGCCCGGGACTGTTCGACACCGAGGTGAACGACTTCATCCGCGCCAAGCGGGCAGAACAATACGGGGTGGCGCTCGAGGACGCGATCTACACGCACCTGGCCAGCAACCCGGACTGGAACATGCGTGTCGCCCTCGGCCGTGGCGGTCGTCCCGAAGAAGCGGGCGAGCTGATCGCGTTCCTGCTCAGTGACAGGGCAGGGTTCATGACGGGCGCGGCCGTCAACATCGACGGCGGCACGGACTTCTGACGCTCTTCAGATCCCGATCTCGTCGGCGAGCAGCTTCCGGTGATACGAGGCGTCGCCCAGCAGATGTCCCGACGATTGAGCACGCTTGAAGTACAGATGGGCAGGATGCTCCCAGGTGAATCCGATGCCGCCGTGGACCTGGATGTTGGCGGCAGCGGCCCGGGCATACGCCTCCGAACTGCAGGCCTTCGCCAACGACGCCACCGCCGGCAATTCGGGCGAGTGTTTGGCCGCGGCCTGCACCGCGTAATAGGCCGCCCCGCGAGCACATTCGACATCGAGGAAGATATCGGCGCACTTGTGGCGGATGGCCTGGAATGAGCCGATGGGCTTGCCGAACTGCCTGCGGGTCTTCGCGTAGGCGACGGCCATCTCGAGACATCGTTGCGCGCCGCCGACCTGTTCGGCGGCCAGCGCGGCAGCGCCGAGCGCGAGGGTCGAGCGCAACACCGCCTCCGCGCCGCCCGAATGACCGACGAGCGACACCGGCGTAGCACTGAATTCGATGCGGGCTTGTCTTCGGGTCTGGTCCAGGGTGGACAGTGCGCGGCGGGTGACGCTGTCGAAGCGGTCGACGGCGAACAGCGACAATCCGGAGTCGGTATGGGCGGCCACGAACAGCAGATCGGCGCTGCAGCCGTCGAGGACATAGGTTTTGGCTCCATCCACCACCCAGCCGCGGGCCGTTTCTCGCGCCCGCGTGCGGATCGCCCCGGCCTCCCAGCGGCCCGACTCCTCGGTGACCGCCAGGCTGGCGACGGTCGCTCCGGACGCAATGCCCGGCAGGTACCGCTGTTGGGCGGCGTAGTCACCCGAATTCAGCAGCGCGCTCGACGCCAGCACCGCCGACGCGAAGTACGGGCAGGGCACCAGGGCCCGCCCGAGCTCCTCGACGACGACGCCGAGTTCGACGAAAGTGAAGCCCTGCCCGCCGAATTCCTCGGGGATCGCGAGCCCCACCAGGCCCAGCTCGTCGGACATCTGCACCCACAGCGAGGGGTCGTAGCCCAGCGGTGATTCCATCTGGCGGCGCACCTGCGCCTCGTCGGCCTTGCTCTCGAAGAAGGAACGCACGATGCGGCGCAACTCGTTCTGCTCATCGGTGAATCCGAATTTTATTTCCTGGCTTGACATCTCAAGACTCCGCAGTCCCGCGCCCGGTCGGGCTGACGCGCGGTGCTTGGACACCCCGGCGCAAAGTGCGCAACCACTCACCGACGGCGGCGGGGGCTGGGACCGGTGCGTCGAATCGTCCGGGATCGGCGGCCCAGAACTCTTCCCACGAGGGAAACGCGTCGTGGAACGAGCCGTCCTGGCCGGAGCTGCCGGGCCAACGCACCTTCTGTGGACCGACAGGCGGGTCGGTGATGTCGCTCCGGTACCAGAACAGCGGGGTGCGGCGCGCGAAATACCAATGGCCGGAACGCCGTTCGTAGCGGTCCAGATAGGCAAGCATCTCGATGAACCACGCGGTCTCGGTTTCCAAGTCGTTGCGCGAGTAGACAAGTCCGCTGGCCGTGTCGGCATCGTGGACGTCGATAACATGGCCGAGGACACCGTGCGCGCTGCCCAGCAGCGTCGGACGCACCTCTGCGTCGTACCATTGGCGCATCGCGTCGCGGCCACGGCGTTTGCCCGGCACCCCGACGTCGTCGACGAAAAGATTTGCCAGGGAATCGAAGTCACGCATGTCCAGCGCCACCGCGTACCGTGCCGCCAGCTGACGAATCTCCTCGATGGCCTCCAGTCGTGCGACCCGCGCCTCCAACGTGGTCATGCCAGCTCCCCCGAGGTGACAAGCTGCACCAGCCGGGGCTTGTCGATCTTGTTCGTGGTGGTGTACGGCAGCCGGTCGGCGTCGGGAAGGATCACCCACCGCTTGGGGATCTTGTACGCGGCCAGTTCCTTTCGGCACGCCGCGATGAGCTCGTCTTGTGAGGTGTGCCGCCCTTGATTGAGCACGACGACGGCGCAGACGACGGCGCCCTTGTCCGCGTCCGGAACGCCGGCGACATAGGCGATCCGGACGCCGTCGACGCCGCAGATCACCGCCTCCACCTCCACCGGTGCGACGTTGGCGCCCGAGGTCTTGATCATGTCGTCGGTGCGCCCGGCGAAATACAGGAACCCGTCATCATCGAGGTATCCGGCATCCTTCGTGTGATACCAGCCGTCGGCGTCGAACAGCTCGCCGTGCTGCCGTCCGACCATGCCGCGCATCATGGCCGTTCCCCGCACGCAGATTTCCCCGACCATCCCGTTGGGCACCTGTACGCCCGACTCGTCGATAACCTTGTGCTGATAACCGGGAGCAGAAACCCCGAGCGAACCGCGCTTGGTTTCGGGCACCGGTTCGTGTGGGGGCCACCAGGTGTGCGAACTGCAGGTTTCGGTCATCCCAAGCTGTGTGACCAGCAGCGACGGGTCCACCGCGCGCAGTTCCGGCGGTAACAGGACTTGGTGGTATCCCGCGCGCAGACTTGACAGATCGGTGGACGAGAAGTCGGGATGATTCGCCAGTGACCGGCCCACGTGGGGGAATCCCGTTGCGTAGGTGGCCCGTTCGGATTCGAGCAGGCGCAGCACGTCGCCTGCGTCGAACTTGTGCTCGGTGAGAATGGTGGCGCCGGTCTGCATCTGTCTCTTATACACA
>NZ_LATC01000164.1:0-6508 GCF_001414075.1 Mycobacterium sp. UM_11
ATGTGTATAAGAGACAGCGGCAAGCGTGGTCACGTGCGTGGCGAAAGTGCCGGGGCCGAAGGCGATCACGCGCTGCCCGATCCGGACGGAGTCGACGTCCGGGCCGACGGCGGTGACGAGGCCGACGCACTCGCCACCGATCACGGGCGGGGCACCGTCCAGCCCGGGGTACACGCCCATCGCCTTGAGCACGTCGCTGAAGTTCAGGCCCGCCGCGACGACGCGAACCTCGACCTGACCGGGCCCCGGCGGAATCCGCCTGACCGCGTGGATGTTCAGGGCGTCCAGGCGCCCGGGCTGGTCGGTCTGCAGCCGCACGGCGCCACCGGCGTCCAGGTCCACCGCGGTGCGCCGGGGTTCGGGCGCGAGGGCACCGGTTCCGGTGGTGGGCGCGGGCACCACCCGGTTGACATAGCGCTGCCCGCCGCGCAGGGCGATCTCGTCGTGGTCCGACCCGGCGAGCAGCTCGGCGGCCAGACCGGCGAGCGAATCCACGCCGTCGGAGTCGGCGTCGATCAGCGTGGGCTTGAATTCCGGATGCTCGAAGGTGAGCACCCGTGCGATGCCGCGAATCCCCGTCTGCGCCAATGTGACCTGATCGGCGGGATCGAGCTGCTGGGCGCCGCGGGTGACGACGAACAGCCGAGGGCTGTTGCGGGCGCCCATCCGCGTCACCGTCTTCGCGATGTCGGCGATCAGCAGCGTGCGCGCCTGCGCCAAATCCAGCTGGGCCTTATCGGGCAGCGATTCGTCGACGGGCCGCGGCGGGCAGATCAGGGCGATGGCGTCCCACGGGGTGCGGGTGACGGTCGCGCGCAGCCGCGCCGCGTCGGTCGGGGAGACCAGCTCGAGCTCGTCGACGCCGTCGCGCAGCGCCGACCGCAGCGCGGACGGCAGCGGATCGCCGTTGTCCGTGTCCCCGATCAGCAGCAGGCCGCCGAGCCGCCCGGCCGGCTTGTCCAGGGTGGCGGGCTCCCACTGCAGCGCGAACAGGCGGGCGCTGAGTTCCGTTGCGCCGCCGCCCGACCTGAGCACCGCCATCTCGACCTCGTCGATGACGAGCAGCACGCGACCGTCCCGATCCGTCAGCACGACGTGGCCGACCAGCCGGTCCGGATTGTCGGTGGGGGCGAGCGAGCCGAACGAGCGCACGCCGTCGGCCACGTTCCCGTACACGTGGATGCCGGCGAAACGCACGGGAAGAACCAGGGTTTCGCGGGCGCTCTGCCCGTCGGCCAGCTCGGTCGCGGCGCGCGTGGCCCCGAGCGCCTGCACCGCGATGTCCATCATGACCGGGTGCAGCACCAGGTTGCGGGACCCCGTCCTGGCCGGCGCGGGCAACCGCACGTCCGCGCGGGCGGCACCGGACTGGGTGACGGCCAGGCCCTCGATCCCGCGGAAGGCCGGCCCGTGTTGTTGCCCCGCCCCGCGCAACCGCGCATAGAGCTCGTCGGGGTCGAGAGCGGTCGCGGCGGGTTCGTCGGCCGGCGGTTGGGGTAGCGCGTGTTCGGTTTCCCGGGTGAGGGTGGCGGTGGCGTGTTTGACCCACCCGGAAGCGGCGTCGCGCGTGCGCATTTCGACGCGGCACGCCCGCTCGTCCCCGGTGAGTGTCGTCACCAGAACGGTGCCGTCACCGACGTGCAGCATGCGGTCCAGGCTGAGATCGCGGATCATCCAGGGCCCGGCGTCGGGGTTCGCGAACGCGTCGATCGCCGCCGCGAGGGCGATGTCGGCGTAGGCCGCACCCGGCAGCACGCAGAGATCGTCGATGACGTGATCACCGAGCCACAGCAGGTTCGGACCGAGCTCGCTTTCCCAGATCCGGGTGCCACTGGTCGGATCGGTGACGCCGGTGCCGAGCAGGGGGTGGGTGTCCGGCGCGTCGTGCCCGCGGGCGGTGGGGGAGATCCAGTGCCGGGTGTGCTGCCACGGGGTGGTGGGCAGCGCGGGGTGCGGTTCTGGCGGGTGGGGCGTTTGCGGTGGGCGGCTGACGTGGGCGGTGTTGAGGTTGGTGTGGAAGTTCAGGGTGTCGTGACCGTCGCGCTGCAGGGTGCCGATGGACAAGTAGCCGGAACCCCCACGGCCGGAAAGGGTTTCGCCGATGGCGTGGGTGAGCAAGGGGTGGGCGCTGACTTCGATGAAGGTGTGATGCGCGGCGCCCGCGGCTTCGATCGCCTGCTGGAAGCGGACGGGGTTGCGCATGTTGGTGGCCCAGTGTTCGGCGTCGAAGACCGGGCGGCTGTCGAGGTCCGCGTAGGTGGTGGACAGGATCGGGATGGCCGGTGGGCGTGGGGCGAGGTCGGCCAGTTGCGATCGCATCAGGGGCTGCAGGGGGTCCATCGCCGAATTATGCGGGGCCACTTCGATGTTGACCCGCGCGGCGAAGTGGTTGCGGGCGCGGACCCTGGTGATGAGCTCGTCGATCTGCTGGGTCGGCCCGGCGATGACGGTTTGGCGTGGCGAGCCGTAGATCGCCAAGCTCACCTGCGGATGGTCTGCGATCAGCGCCTCGGTGGCGGCGGCGTCGAGCTCGAGCGCGGCCATTGTGCCTTGCCCGGACAGCGGCGCCATCAACGCCGAACGCGTCGCGGTCACCCGTAATCCCTCGGCGGGGGTGAGCGCACCGGCGACCACCGCGGCGGCCACCTCGCCCATGGAATGGCCGATGACGAGGTCGGGCGTGATCCCGTAGGACCGCCACAGCGCGGTCAGCGCGAGCTGCATCCCGATCAGCCCCAGCTGGATCTGTTCGATGCCGACGAGCTCCTTGCCGGTGGCGATCACGTCGTGCAGCGAAAACCCCGCCTGGGCCACGAAATCGGGTTCCAGCTCGGCGATCGCCGCGGCGAAGGCCGGTTCGTCGGCGAGCAGCCGGCGGCCCATGCCGGCCCACTGCGAGCCCCGACCGGAATACACGAACACCGTGCCCGGACCCACCGCGCCCTCCCGGCAGCCCACCAGGCCAGGGGCCGGCTCACCGGCCGCCAGCGCCCGCAATCCCGCGACCACCTGGTCCCGATCGACGGCGGCCAGCGTGGCGAAGCTGGCGTGCCGCGGCCGGTGGTGGTTGAGCGTGTGCGCCACGTCGGCCAGCGCCACCTCGGCGCCGGGGCCGTCCAGCCAGTCGGCCAGCACCGCGGCCGTCGCCGCCACCCGCTGCGGCGTCTTGCCCGACACCACCAGGGTCGACACCACCGGCCGGTCCGCACTCGGAGCCGGAACCCGTTCGGGCGCTTGCTCTATCACCACGTGCGCGTTGGTCCCGCTCACGCCGAACGACGACACGCCGGCCCGGCGGGGTTGCCCCGTCGCCGGCCACTCCATGTCCTCGGTGCCGATGGTCAGCCGCGACACATCCGCACTGGCGTGCGGGGTCAGCGTGTGGAAGTTCAGGTTCCGCGGGATGCGCGCGTTCTTGACGGCCAGCACGGTCTTGATGAACCCGGTGATGCCGGCCGCGGCCTCCAGGTGCCCGAGGTTGGTCTTGACCGCCCCCAACACCAGCGGGGGCCGGCCGTCCCGGTCGGCGAAAACCTTGCTCAGCGAGTCGAGTTCGATCGGGTCGCCGAGCGGGGTGCCCGTGCCGTGGGCCTCGATGTAGTCGATGTCGGACGGCGTCAACCTGGCCGACGTCAGCGCCTGGCGGAGCAGCGCCTGCTGCGCCGGGCCGTTGGGAACGGTGACCCCGCTGCTGGCGCCGTCCTGATTGACCGCCGAACCGCGCACCACCGCGAGGATGCGGTTGCCGTCCCGTTGCGCGTCGGACAACCGCTTGAGCACCACCACCCCGCAGCCCTCGCTGCGCACGTACCCGTCGGCGCCGGCGTCGAACGTCTTGCATTGCCCGTCCGGCGACAGCATGCCCCACCGCGAGCAGGCGATGCTGGTGCCCGGGCTCAGCAACAGGTTGGTCCCGCCGACCAGCGCGGTGTCACTTTCGTTCCAGCGCAGGCTCTGACAGGCCAGGTGGATGGCCACCAGCGACGACGAGCACGCGGTGTCGAGGACGACGGCGGGGCCGCGGGCCCCGAGCAGATACGCCATCCGGCCCGCGGCGAAGTTCGCGGAGTTGCCGGTCAGGACGTAGGCGTCGAGTTCCTCCGGCCGCATCGCTTCGGAGAGGGTGAGCATGTAGTCGTAGGCGGTGACGCCGACGAAAACCGAGGTCTGGGTGCCGCGAACGGTGTGCGGGGGAATGCCCGCGTCTTCCAGCGCCTCCCACGCGACCTCGAGGAACAGCCGCTGTTGCGGGTCCATCGCCGCCGCCTCGCGCGGGGTGATGGAGAAGAACTCCGCGTCGAATTCGTCCGGCTCCCAACCGGATAGGAAGCCGCCTTCGCGGTTGCAGATCGTCCCCGGGACGGTGTGGTCGTCGGTGTAGAGGGCGTCGGCGTCCCAGCGTTCGGGCGGCACCCGCACGATGCCGCTGCGCCCGTCGCGCAGCAGTTGCCAGAATTGGTCCGGGTTTCCCACCCCGCCGGGCAGCCGGCACCCCATCCCGATGACCGCGATCGGTTCGGTGCCCGCCTTCTCGGCGATCTCCAGCCGGGCGCTGAGATCGTCGATCTTGTGCAGCGCCTCGGTGATGATCGCCCGGCGGTCCGGTGTCGAGGTGGTCATCGCGTTCCTCTTAGTCTGTCGGAAAGTTGTTCCAACAACTCGGCTTCGGAGAGTTCGTCGTAGACGTCGGCGTCGGGTTCGGTGTCCGGCGCGGTGAGCTCGGGCAGCATCGTCGCCAGCTGGTCGGCGAGCGCGTACACCGTCGGGTAGTCGAAAATGACCGAGGCAGGCAGCGGTTCGCCGAGGCTGTCCGACAACGCGCGCTGCAGCGTCACGCTCATCAGCGAGTCCATCCCGAGCTGGAAGAAGCCGGTCGAGGGGTCCAGGGACTCGCCCGCCGGCAGCCCCATCACCTTGGCCGCCAGCGCGCCGACATGATCGAGCAGCATGTCGTGCCGGCGTTGAAGCGGGCACTTGCCCAGGGCAACCCGGAATTCGCTTGCCGACGTTGACGTTTCGCCCGGGGCCGGCAGCAGGTCGTCGACGATGCGCAGTGAACCGCGGGTCCGGTAGGCGGCCGCCAGCAGCGGCCAGTCCGCGTCCACCACCACCGAATGCACGCCGGCGGCCTGGCTCATCACCCGCGGCAGCGCGCCGATGGCGACCTCGTCGTCCATCGGCAGCAACCCGGATCCCATGCTGACCTGGCCGAATTGCTGTTCGGCGTCGGCCAGCGACTTCCACAGTCCCCAGTTGACGGTCGTCCCCGCCAACCCCATCACGCGGCGCGCGTACGCCAGGGCGTCCAGGTAGCCGCTGGTGGCGGTGTAGTGGGCCAGCCACCGCGAACCGGTTAGACCGGAGATCGAGGAGAACAACACGAAGTGGCGCACCGGCGTCTCCAGGGACAGCCGGTGCAACACCGCGGCGGCGTCGAGCTTGGGCGCGAACATCGCGGTGACGTCGTCGTTGGTCATCTCGTCCAGCAGGACGGGCTGCCCGGCGAACGCCGCCAGGTAAATGCCTTCCAGCGGCGGCAGATCGGCGCCGAACCGGTCGAACAGGCGCCTCATCGCGGCTTCGTCGGTGGCGTCGGCGGCCACGGTGACCAATTCGGTTCCCGTGGTGGCAAGGTTTTCGGCCAGCTCGCGCAGTCGCTGGCCGGGATTGCGCGACACCGCCACGACGGTCCCGGCGCCCATGCGGGCCAGCTGGCGGATCAGGTGCGGGCCGATGTTGCCGGTGGCGCCGATGACCAACTGGCTGGCGCCGGCGTCCAGCGTCACCGATTCGGTGGGCAGCGGGCGCCGGTGCAGTCGGGGCACGTGGCGCGCTCCGGACCGGTAGACGACCTGGTCGTCCCCGTCGGTCGCGGCTGCCTCGTCCAGCACCCGGCGCACCAACGGCTGCGCCGGCACCGAGCTGTCGAAATCGATTATGCCGCCCCAGATTTCGGGGTGTTCCAGGGCGAGGGTGCGGCCCAATCCCCAGAGCACCCCGTGGCTGGGGTTGGCGCGGTCGCCCTCGGTGATGGGTTGGGCGTTGCGGGTGACGATGAACAACTTGGCCGACGATCCCGCGGCGGCCATCGCCGCGGCGATCCGGCGGACCTGATGGAACAGCTGGTAGGCATCCCCGACGTCGAGCGGATCGTCGGGGGCCGGGGGCGCGTACAGCACGTAATCGACCTCGCCGAGCGCCTGACCAAGGGCGCTCGGGTCCGCGTCGGAGGCCTGCACCTCGGCGACGCGGCTCAGTTCGGCGGCCAGGTCGGTGTCGGCGATCACCAGCCACCGGCCGCTCTCGGTGCGGGCACCCGGGTCGGCCCGCGGCAGCGGCCGCGCCGGCCATGCCAGCCGGGCCGACCACTCGTCGAGGGGGCCGTCCGCTGGATGTGATTGTGGGGCAAACCCTTTGGTGGGCGCAGATCCCGGTGTCTGCGGGCTCGCGGCCTCGATCCAGTGGCGGGTGTGGTGCCAGGGGGTGGTGGGGATCTGGGGGTGGGGTT
>NZ_LATC01000165.1:0-6319 GCF_001414075.1 Mycobacterium sp. UM_11
CAGATGTGTATAAGAGACAGTGATAACCGCGCCCGCCTGGGTATCCGCTTGCGACGGCTGACCGCGCGATCGGAGATGTGCCAATGCCCGCCATTTCGGTGAACCCCCGGCTGGCCCGGATCGCGCTGGCCGCCCTTGCCGCCGTCATCATCCTCGGCGTCGCCATGTGCCGGTCGAGCCATACGGATACCGGCAATGCCGCCAAGCCGTCGGTGCCCACAGCGGCCCCGCCCAGCCCGCCGCCGAGCGCGGCCCCGCCACCGGCGCCCCCACCCGTGGGCAAGGACTACGTCGAGGGCATGGTCCAGTCGGTGGCCGGCGACAAGATTCAGCTCAGAACGCGCAGCGGCTCGGCGACGGTGGACTTCGCTCCTGCCACACCCGTCTTCCAGGTGGCACCGGCCAAGCTCCCCGATGTCACCCCGGGTAGCTGTGTGAACGTGCGGGCCACCCCGCAAAGTTCACCGGCCGCCGGCGTGACCGCCCAGACCGTCATGATCACGGCGGCCGTCGACGGCAAGTGCCCGCCGCCCGCCGGCTTCTACGGCACGGTCGCGTCGGTGTCGGGAAACACGCTCGCCGTCAACGGGATTGGGCCCGGCGGCCCCACCACGGTCACCGTCAACGACGCGACGTCCTACAAGAAGCAGACGATCAGTAACACCCAGGCGATCACGAACGGCACGTGCATGGGGGCTCAGGGGACCAACGACGGAGGCGCGCTGCAGGCGACGACCATCAGCCTGGAACAGTGCCCGCCGATGGGGCGACCGCACCATCACCTGCACCTGCCCCACCTGCCCTTCCACCTTTAGCGGGGATCGCAGGCGCTTCAGACGGTGAAGCCCAGGGCGCGCAGTTGTTCGCGGCCGTCCTCGGTGATCTTGTCCGGACCCCACGGCGGGTTCCACACCCAGTTGATCCGCAGGTCGTCGACCAGCCCGCTGCTGACCAGCGCGCTGCGCGACTGGTCCTCGATGACGTCGGTCAGCGGGCAGGCCGCCGAGGTCAGCGTCATGTCGAGCAGGGCGACCGTCCCCTCGTCGCCCTCTTCCACGTTGAGGCCGTAAACCAGCCCGAGGTCGACGACGTTGATGCCCAACTCGGGGTCGACGACGTCGCGCATCGCCTCCTCGAGGTCGGCAAGAAATTCGTCACCCGGTGCGGCGGTCTCGCTCATCCTGTTCCTCCTCGAAGTCCGCGCCCCTGTCCGAACAAGCTTGGGCCAACGCGTCTTTGAACGCCATCCAGCCCAGCAGTGCGCATTTCACCCGGGCCGGGTATTTCGCCACCCCGGCGAACGCGATGCCGTCGCCCAGGACGTCCTCGTCGCCCTCGACGGTGCCGCGCGAGGACACCATCTCGGTGAACGCGGCGATGGTGTTCAGCGCCTCGGGCACGGTCTGACCGATCACCTGCTGGGTGAGCACCGAGGTCGCCGCCTGGCTGATCGAGCAGCCCTGCCCGTCATAGGAGACGTCCGCCACGCGCCGGCCGTCGTCCGACAGCGCGACCCGCAGGGTCACCTCGTCGCCGCAGACGGGGTTGACGTGGCAGACCTGCGCGCCGAACGGCTCGCGCAGCCCGCGGTGCTGGGGATGCTTGTAGTGATCGAGGATCACGTCCTGATACATCTGCTCCAGGCGCACCGTCAGTCTCTCCCGAAGAATTCCACCGCGCGGCGGACGCCGGCCACCAGCCGCTCGACCTCGTCGGTGGTGTTGTACACGGCGAACGACGCCCGGGCGGTGGCCGCCACGCCGAACCGGCGGTGCAGCGGCATCGCGCAATGATGCCCCACGCGGACCGCGACGCCCTCGTCGTCGAGCACCTGCCCGACGTCGTGCGCGTGCACGCGAGAGACGACGAACGACACCGGCGAGGCCCGGTTTTCCATCGTGGTCGGCCCGACGATCCGCACGCCGTCGATGCCCGACAGGCCCTCGAGGGTCGCGGCGACCAGCTCGCGCTCGTGCGCCTCGACCGCGTCCATGCCGATTGCGCCCAGATAGCGTGCGG
The DNA here is from genome assembly GCF_001414075.1 of Mycobacterium sp. UM_11. Taxonomy (NCBI): domain Bacteria; kingdom Bacillati; phylum Actinomycetota; class Actinomycetes; order Mycobacteriales; family Mycobacteriaceae; genus Mycobacterium; species Mycobacterium sp. UM_11. Next base: position 2,020 of record NZ_LATC01000165.1, read on the forward strand.
CCGCGCCCAGCCCGACGACCTGGGAGGTCATCGGCGTGCCGGCCTCGAACCGTTGCGGAGCCCGGGCGTAGGTCGAGGCCTCCATCGTCACCGTCTCGATCATCGACCCACCGGTGAGGAACGGCGGCAGCTCCGAGAGCACCTGGCGGCGGCCGTAGAGGGCGCCAACCCCGTTGGGGGCCAACATCTTATGACCGGAGAACGCGGCGAAGTCGACGTCGAGCGCATGCAGGTCCACCGGCTCGTGCGGCACCGACTGGCAGGCGTCCAGCACCGTCAAAGCGCCGACGGCCTTGGCGCGGCGGACCAGCTCGGCCACCGGTGCCACCGCGCCGGTCACGTTCGAATGATGGCTGAACGCAACGACCTTCACGCGCTCGTCCAGCTCCAGCGAGTCGAGGTCGATGCGGCCGTCGTCGGTCACGCCGTACCAGCGCAGGGTGGCGCCGCTGCGGCGGGCCAGTTCCTGCCACGGGACGATGTTGGCGTGGTGCTCGAGCTCGGTGGTGACGATGACGTCGCCCTCGCCGACGGCCCGGTCAAACCTGTTGTCGCCCAGCACATACGACGCCAGGTTGAGCGCCTCCGTGGCGTTTCGGGTGAAGACCAGCTCGTCGGCGTCGGCGCCGACGAACGCCGCGACGTCGGCGCGGCCCTGCTCGTAGGCGTCGGTCGCCTCCTCCATCAGCTGGTGCGCGCCGCGATGGACCGCGCCGTTGGAGGTGACCAGGAACTCGCGCTCGGCGTCGAGCACCTGCAGCGGGCGCTGCGACGTCGCGCCGGAATCCAGGTACGCCAACTGCTTTCCGCCGCGCATCACGCGCTTCAGGATGGGAAAGTCAGCGCGGATGGCGTCGACGTCCAATGCGGTCATGCTTACGCTCCCGCGGCCCCCGTGGCCGCTGTCTCGGTGAAGCGTACGTAGCCGTTCTCCTCGAGCTCGTCGGCCAGTTCCGGACCGCCGGATTCGACGATCCGGCCCCCGACGAACACGTGCACGAACTGCGGGCGGATGTAGCGCAGGATCCGGGTGTAGTGGGTGATCAACAGGATGCCGCCGTGCTCGGCCTCGGCGTAGCGGTTGACGCCCTCGCTGACCACCCGCAGCGCGTCCACGTCCAGGCCGGAGTCGGTCTCGTCGAGGATGGCGATCTTCGGCTTGAGCAGGCCCAGCTGCAGGATTTCGTGGCGCTTCTTCTCCCCGCCGGAAAACCCTTCGTTGACACTGCGTTCCGCGAACGCGGGGTCGATGTCCAGGTCGGCCATCGCCGCCTTGACCTCCTTGACCCAGTGCCGCAGTTTCGGCGGCTCGCCGCGGACCGCGGTCGCGGCGCTGCGCAGGAAGTTCGACATCGACACGCCCGGCACCTCGACGGGGTACTGCATGGCGAGGAACAACCCGGCGCGGGCGCGTTCGTCCACGCTCATGTCCAGCACGTCCTGGCCGTCCAGGGTGATTGACCCGGAGGTGACCCGGTACTTCGGGTGCCCTGCGATGGCGTAGGACAGCGTGGACTTGCCGGATCCGTTGGGACCCATCACCGCATGCGTCTCACCGGAATTGACGGTCAGGTTGACGCCGTTGAGGATGGGAATCTCGCGGTTTCCCTCGGCGGCGTTGGGGTCCTCGACGCTGACGTGCAGGTCTTTAATTTCCAAAGTCGTCATTACGCTGTTGTCTTCTCCGTGATTTCCAGTTCGTGTTCGATGGCGGCGGTGAGGCGTTCCCGGATCTCCGGCACGGCGATCTTCGAGATGATCTCGCCGAAGAATCCACGCACCACCAGCCGGCGCGCCTGGTCTTCGGGAATGCCGCGGGCGCGCAGGTAAAACAGTTGCTCGTCGTCGAAACGCCCGGTGGCACTGGCGTGCCCGGCGCCGACGATCTCGCCGGTCTCGATCTCCAGGTTCGGCACCGAGTCGGCGCGTGCGCCGTCGGTGAGCACCAGGTTGCGGTTCACCTCGAAGGTGTCCGTGTCGGTGGCCTCGGCGCGGATCAGCACGTCGCCCACCCACACGGTGTGCGCGTCGGGCCGCTGCGACGCCGGATCCCCTTGCAGCGCACCCTTGTAGAGCACGTTGGACTTACAGTTCGGCTGCGCGTGGTCGACCAGCAGCCGCGATTCCAGGTGCTGCCCGTCGTCGGCGAAGTACAACCCGAGCAGCTCGGCATCCCCGCCCGGGGCGGCGTAGCGCACGTTGGCCGACATCCGCACCACCTCGCCGCCCAGCGTGACGGCGACGTGCCGCAGCACGGCGTCCTTGCCCAGCTTGGCGTGGTGCGCGGACAGGTGAACCATGTCGTCGGCCCAGTCCGCGATCCACACCACGGTGAGCCGGGCCGCGTCGTCGACGAGGAATTCGACGTTGTCGGCGTAGGTTCCGCTGCCCCGCAAATCGATCACCACGACCGCCTCGCCCAGCTCGGCGACGCTGATCTGCAGGTGCCCGTAGGCCACCGCGCCCGCGCCGGGACCGGTCACGGTGATGTTGACCGGCTCGGCGATCTGCGTGTCCCGCCCGACGCTCACCACCGTCGCGGAGTTGAACGACGAAAACGCTTGCGCCGCAACGCGGTCGGTGGGCACACCGCCGCGTCCGAGCCGCTCGTCACCGCGGCGGACGGTCTCGACCCGCACGCCCGGCCGCTCGGCCACGTCGATCTGCGCCTTGCCGGTGGCCTGCGCCGACCCGTCGTGCAGGCCGCGCAGCCGCCGCAGCGGCGTGAAGCGCCAGATTTCGTCGCGGCCGCTGGGCACCTCGAAAGCGTCCACGTCGAAGGACGCGAACAATTCGCCCTTGTTCAGGGCGGCAGCAGCGGTCGTCATCCGACCGAGCCCTCCATCTGCAACTCGATGAGCCGGTTGAGCTCCAGGGCGTACTCCATGGGCAGTTCCTTGGCGATCGGCTCGACGAAGCCGCGCACCACCATCGCCATCGCCTCGTCCTCGGTCAGCCCGCGGCTCATCAGGTAGAACAGCTGGTTTTCGCTGACCTTGGACACGGTGGCCTCGTGGCCCATCGTGACGTCGTCCTCGCGGATGTCGACGTAGGGGTAGGTGTCGCTGCGGCTGATCGTATCGACCAGCAGCGCATCGCATTTCACGCTGGAGCGGGAGCCGTGGGCGCCCTTGTTCACCTGCACCAGTCCGCGGTAGGAGGTGCGGCCACCGCCGCGGGCCACCGACTTCGAGACGATGTTGCTCGACGTGTTGGGCGCCAGGTGCAGCATCTTGGCGCCGGCGTCCTGGTGCTGGCCCTCCCCGGCAAAGGCGACCGACAAGACCTCGCCCTTGGCGTGCTCACCGGTCATCCAGACGGCCGGGTATTTCATGGTCACCTTCGACCCGATGTTGCCGTCGACCCACTCCATGGTGGCGCCGGCCTCGGCGCGGGCGCGCTTGGTGACCAGGTTGTAGACGTTGTTCGACCAGTTCTGAATCGTCGTGTAACGGCAACGGCCACCGGGCTTTACGATGATCTCCACCACCGCCGAGTGCAGCGAGTCCGACGTGTAGATGGGCGCGGTGCAACCCTCGACGTAATGCACGTAGGCGTTCTCGTCGACGATGATCAGGGTCCGCTCGAACTGGCCCATGTTCTCGGTGTTGATCCGGAAGTAGGCCTGCAGCGGAATGTCGACGTGCACGCCGGGCGGCACGTAGATGAACGATCCGCCGCTCCACACCGCGGTGTTCAGCGCGGAGAACTTGTTGTCCCCCGCCGGGATCACGGTGCCGAAGTACTGCTGGAAGAGCTCCGGGTGCTCGCGCAGGCCCGTGTCGGTGTCGAGGAAGATGACGCCCTGCGACTCCAGGTCCTCGCGGATCTGGTGGTACACCACCTCGGACTCGTACTGGGCGGCCACACCGGCGACCAGGCGCTGCTTTTCGGCCTCCGGGATGCCGAGCCGGTCGTAGGTGTTGCGGATGTCCTCGGGCAGGTCATCCCAGGTGGCGGCCTGCTTCTCGGTGGACCGCACGAAGTACTTGATGTTGTCGAAGTCGATGCCCGAGAGGTTGGAGCCCCACGTCGGCATCGGCTTGCGGTCGAAGATGCGCAACGCCTTCAGCCGGGTCTGCAGCATCCATTCGGGCTCGTTCTTCTTCGCCGAGATGTCGCGAACCACCGCCTCGGACAGCCCGCGCTGGGCGCTGGCTCCGGCGACGTCGGAGTCCGACCAGCCATAGCCGTAGCGGCCCAGCGAGGCGATCGCCTCTTCCTGGGTCAACGGCTCTGTCATGGCCTTTTGGGCCTCTGGCGTGAGGGTCATACCGACGCTGTCTCTTATACACATCTG
>NZ_LATC01000166.1:0-6196 GCF_001414075.1 Mycobacterium sp. UM_11
GATGTGTATAAGAGACAGGCCCCGGTGGCCTTGGGGTCCGTCGATATCGAGCCGAACGAGTTGAGCAGCGCCGGGTCGCGGAACACCACCGCGCCGATCGGCGGGCCGCCCCACGCCAGCGCGTTCACCGCCACCACGTCGGCATCGGTTTCCTTCACGTCGAGCAGGCGGTAGGGCGCGGCGGCGGAATGGTCGACGACCACCAACCCGCCGACATCGTGCACCAGCTTGGTCATCGCCCGCAGGTCGGTGACCGTGCCCAGCGCCGCGGACGCCGATGAGACGGCGACCAGCCGGGTCGACTTGCCGATCAAGCCCTCCCACTGCCAGGTCGGCAGCTCGCCGGTCTCGATGTCGATCTCGGCCCACTTCACCTTGGCGCCGTAGCGGTGCGCCGCCCGCAGCCACGGGGCGATGTTCGCTTCGTCGTCGAGGCGGCTGACGATCACCTCGTAGCCCAGCCCGGCCCGCGAGGACGACGTCTCGGCCAGCGCCGACAACAGGATCGCGCGGTCGGCGCCGAGCACCACGCCCGCCGGGTCGACGTTGAAGAGGTCGGCCACCGCGGCCCGCGCGGCCTCCAGGATCGCGGCGCTGCGCTGCGCCGACGGGTGCGCACCCACCGCGGTGGCGCTGGACCGGCGGAACGCCGTGGAGACCGTGGTCGCGACGGAATCGGGGATCAGCATCCCGGTCGGTGCGTCGAAGTGCACCCACCCGTCACCCAGCGACGGATGCAGTCCGCGCACCCGGGCGACGTCGTAAGCCATGCCAGCCACCTTAGAGCTTCCGCTTCTCCGCGAAACTGTGACGGTAGCGGGTGCCCGGAGACGCTCGAGCCGTTCCAGCGTGCCGGTGGCTTCGAAGAGGCAGGACACCCGGCCAGCCATACTAGTCGAGTGGGCCTCTGGTTCGGAACGCTGATCGCATTGTTCTTGCTGATAGCGCCCGGGGCGGTCATCGCGCGAATCAGTCAGCTGAGTTGGCCCATCGCCGTCGCGGTCGGCCCGGCGCTGACCTACGGCGCCATCGCGCTGGCGATCATCCCGTTCGGCGCCGTCGGAATCCCGTGGAACGGCTGGACCGCGCTGGCCACGCTGATCGTGGTGTGCCTGGCGATGACGGTCCTGCAGCTGCTGCTCGGCCGCTTCCGCGACACCGAGGCCGAGGCGCGCGGGATCGGCCGGTTGCCGGCGCTGACCGTGGCGGCCGGGGTGCTGCTGGGTGCGCTGTTGATCATGTGGGCGGCCTACCGCGGCCTGGCCGCCCACTGGCAGACGGTGCCGAGCACGTGGGACGCCGTCTGGCACGCCAACGAGGTGCGGTTCATCCTGGACACCGGGCAGGCGTCGTCCACCCACATGGGCGAGCTGCGCAACGTCGAGACGCATCAGACGCTGTACTACCCGTCGGTGTTCCACGCGTGGGTGGCGGTGTTCTGTCAGCTCACCGGGGCGGCGCCCACGACCGGCTACACGGTGAGCTCGGTGGCGGCCTCGGTGTGGCTGTTCCCCGCCAGCGCGGCGATGCTGACCTGGAAGCTGCTGCGGGGGCGCTGGGGGGAATGGCGCACCGCCGCGGCGGCCGCCACCACCGCCGCGCTCTCCGTGTCGTTCACCTCCCTGCCCTACGTCGAGTTCGGCGTCGCCGCGATGCCCAACCTGGCCGCCTACGGCGTCGTCGTCCCCACCTTCGTGCTGATCGCCTCGACGCTGCGGCACCGCGACCGGATCCCCTTAGCGGTGCTGGCCTTCGTCGGGCTGATGTCCGTGCACCTGACCGGCGGGTTCATCGTCGTGCTGTTCCTGGTGGCCTGGTGGTTGCTGGACGTGCTGTGGAATCCGGTGCGCGGGCGGCTCGCCGACGCAATGACGCTCGCCGGCGTGACGGTGACCACCGCGCTGATCCTGCTGCCGCAGTTCATCAGCGTCCGCCAGCAGGAAGACATCATCGCCGGGCACTCATTCCTGACCAAGCTCAGCAAGAAGCGGGGGGTGTGGGATGCCGTCTTCCAGCACTCGCGTCATCTCAACGACTTCCCGTACCAGTACGGGCTGATGACGCTGGCGATCGTCGGCGGAATCATCTTCGCCTACAAGAGGATCTGGTGGCCGCTGGCGGTGTGGCTGTTGCTCGTGGTGGTCGACGTCGACGCGGGAACACCGCTCGGCGGCCCGCTCGGCGCGGTGGCCGGCGCGTTCGGGGAGTTTTTCTACAAGGACCCGCGCCGCATTTCGGCCGCCATCACGCTGCTGCTCGAGCCGATGGCCGGTGTCGCATTGTTCTTGATCGTCATGGTGGTGATGGCCGGCGCCCGACGAGTCGCCGGCCGATTCAAACCCTTGCCGGCGCCGGCCTGGACCGCGGCCACCGCGGTCCTGCTGGTGGCCACGACCGTGTTCACCGCCCGCCACTACTTCTATCGGCACCTGGTCCTGTTCGGCGACAAGTACGACTCGGTGATGATCGACCAGCGCGACCTGATGGCCATGGCCTATCTGTCCAAGCTGCCCGGGGCGCACACCACCGTGATCGGCAACGCCAACACCGACGGCACGGCGTGGATGTACGCCGTCGCCGACCTGCACCCGCTTTGGACCCACTACGACTACCCGCAGCAAATGGGCCCCGGCCCCAACCGCTACATCTTCTGGGCCGGCGCCCGCAAGGGTGAGTCCGATCCCCGGGTGGTCGAGGCGATCAAAGCGCTCAATATCCGGTACATCTACACGAGCATGCCGACGGTCCGGGGCTTCGCCGTACCCGACGGACTAGTGTCACTGGATAAATCGAAGTCGTGGGCGCTGATCTACGACAACGGTGGAGCCCGAATCTACGAATGGCGCGGAAACGACGGCGCGGCGCCGCACTCTTAGTGCGCAAAGGATGGTGATGGATGAGTACCGGCAACGACGACGATGGCATTGAGATCATCGGCGGCGTCGACCCGCGGATCATGGCGGTGGCGGAGGATGACTCCGACGAGCGCTCACTGACCGATCTGGTCGAGCAGCCGGCCAAGGTGATGCGCATCGGAACGATGATCAAGCAACTGCTCGAGGAGGTCCGCGCCGCACCCCTCGACGAGGCCAGCCGCAACCGGCTGCGCGAGATCCACGCGACCAGCATCCGCGAACTGGAAGAGGGCCTGGCGCCGGAACTTCGCGAAGAGCTCGACCGCCTCACCCTGCCGTTCAACGAGGACGCGGCGCCGTCCGACGCCGAATTGCGCATCGCCCAGGCGCAGCTGGTCGGCTGGCTGGAGGGCCTGTTCCATGGCATCCAGACGGCGCTGTTCGCGCAGCAGATGGCCGCCCGCGCGCAGCTGGAGAAGATGCGTCAGGGCGCGCTGCCCCCGGGCATCGGCAAGCCCGGCGGATCCGGGCACGGTCAGTACCTGTAAAGCGAAGCACGGTGGCGGGTCCTCACATCGAGACGCACAACGCGTGGGTGGAATTTCCCATTTTCGACGCGAAGTCGCGCTCGCTGAAGAAAGCCTTCCTGGGCAAGGCGGGCGGCACCATCGGCCGCAACGCGTCCAACGTGGTCGTCGTCGAGGCGCTGCGCGACATCACCATGTCGCTCGAGCTGGGTGACCGGGTCGGGCTGGTCGGCCACAACGGCGCGGGGAAATCGACTCTGCTGCGCCTACTTTCGGGGATCTACGAGCCCACCCGCGGCTGGGCGCAGGTCACCGGCCGGGTCGCACCGGTCTTCGACCTCGGAGTCGGCATGGACCCCGAGATCTCTGGCTACGAGAACATCATCATCCGCGGGCTGTTCCTGGGGCAGACCCGCAAGCAGATGCTGGCCAAGGTCGACGAGATCGCCGAGTTCACCGAGTTGGGCGACTACCTGTCGATGCCGCTGCGCACGTACTCGACCGGCATGCGGGTGCGGCTGGCCATGGGCGTGGTCACCAGCATCGACCCCGAGATCCTGCTGCTCGACGAGGGCATCGGCGCGGTGGACGCCGACTTCTTGAAGAAGGCCCAGTCCCGGTTGCAGGGCTTGGTCGAGCGGTCCGGAATCCTGGTATTCGCCAGCCATTCCAACGAATTCCTCGCCCGCCTCTGTAAGACGGCGATGTGGATCGACCACGGCGTGATCCGCCAGTCCGGCGGCATCGAAGACGTGGTGCGCGCCTACGAGGGTGAGGACGCGGCCCGGCACGTACGCGAGGTGCTGGCCGAGACGGCCGCAGAAAAGCCGCTGGCGCAAAGAGCATCCGGAGATGAGTGAGTCCGTCGTCGCCGTCGTCGTCACCCACCGGCGCCCCGACGAGCTGGCCAAGTCGCTGGGCACCCTGAGCAGCCAGACCAGGTTGCCCGATCACCTGATCATCGTCGATAACGACGGGTGCGGCGACGGCCGGGTCCGCGACCTGGTCGCCGGCCAGCCGATCCCGACCAGCTACCTGGCCTCCCGCCGAAACCTCGGCGGCGCAGGCGGTTTCGCGCTGGGCATGTTGCACGCGTTGGCGCAGGGGGCCGACTGGGTGTGGCTGGCCGACGACGACGGGCGGCCGCAGGACTCGCACGTGCTGGCCACCCTGCTGGCGTGCGCGCAGAAGCACGGCCTGGCCGAGGTGTCACCGATGGTGTGCAACCTCGACGACCCCGAGCGGCTCGCGTTCCCGCTGCGCCGCGGGCTGGTATGGCGCAGGCGCGCAAGCGAATTGCGCACCGAGCCCGGGCAGGACCTGCTGCCCGGCATCGCGTCGCTGTTCAACGGCGCGTTGTTCCGGGCGTCCACGCTCGAAGCGATCGGCGTCCCCGACCTGCGGCTGTTCATCCGCGGCGACGAGGTCGAGATGCATCGGCGACTGGTGCGGTCGGGCCTACCGTTCGGCACCTGCCTGGACGCGATCTACTTGCACCCCTGCGGATCCGCGGAATTCCGGCCGATCCTGGGCGGCCGCATGCACACCCAGTACCCCGACGACCCGACCAAGCGGTTCTACACCTATCGCAACCGCGGCTACCTGTTATCCCAGCCGGGGCTGCGCAAGCTGCAAGCGCAGGAGTGGGTGCGGTTCGGCTGGTACTTTCTGCTGCCCCGCCGCGACCCCAGGGGCCTGGCGGAGTGGATTCGGTTGCGCCGCTTGGGCCGTCGGGAGCAGTTCGGCGGGTCGCCACCATCGAGTCCGGGAGGCACACAATGACGTTTCTGGACGCCGCCGCCCAGTCGCGGACCTTCATCCGCGCCCGGGGCGATCTGGTCGCAGGCTTCCGCCGGCACGAGTTGTGGCTGCACCTGGGCTGGCAGGACATCAAGCAGCGCTACCGCCGCTCGGTGCTGGGGCCGTTCTGGATCACCATCGCGACCGGCACCACCGCCGTCGCGATGGGCGGCTTGTACTCCAAGCTCTTTCACCTCGAGCTGTCCGTGCACCTGCCCTACGTGACGCTCGGCCTGATCATCTGGAACCTCATCAACGCGGCCATTCTGGAGGGCGCCGACGTCTTCGTCGCCAACGAGGGTCTGATCAAGCAACTCCCCACCCCGCTGTCGGTGCACGTGTACCGCCTGGTGTGGCGGCAGATGATCTTGTTCGCGCACAACATCGTCATCTACGTCGTCATCGCGATGATCTATCCGAAGCCGTGGTCGTGGGCGGACCTGTCGGTGATCCCGGCGCTGGCGTTGATCGTGCTGAATTGCATTTGGGTGTCACTGTGTTTCGGCATCCTGGCCACCCGCTACCGCGACATCGGGCCGCTGCTGTTCTCGGTGGTGCAGCTGTTGTTCTTCATGACGCCGATCATCTGGAACGACGACACGCTGCGGCAGCAGGGCGCGGGCCGGTGGTCGAAGATCGTCGAGCTCAACCCGCTGCTGCACTATCTCGACATCGTGCGCGCGCCGCTGCTCGGCGCCCATCAGGAGTTGCGGCACTGGGCCGTGGTGGCGGTGCTCACCGTGGTCGGCTGGTTGTTGGCGGCGGTCGCGATGCGGCAATACCGGGCCCGGGTGCCGTACTGGGTCTAGCTCACATGAGCGGCGGGCCGGGATCGAGCCAGGCGAGCGAATCATCGATCTGCCCTTTGTATTGCGGGCAGTAGGCGGACACCGAAAGGCCGACGAAGAACCCGGCCTGTCGCGCCGTCAGACTGGTGTCTTTCATCACCTTCATCGCGAGCAGGCTCGACCGCTGGTTGTTGTCCAGCCCGGCGCACACCTGTCTCTTATACAC
>NZ_LATC01000167.1:0-6174 GCF_001414075.1 Mycobacterium sp. UM_11
CCCGCCCGCCACGGACCGCGGTCGCCTCGCCGAGCTCCCGGTGACGCCGTGGCAGCACACCCAATTCTGGGTCGCCGACCGGTCCGGGATGTCGGAGTCGGTCGCCGGCCACCCGCTGCTGGGGACCCACGTCGAAGTGCCGTCCAGCCACGATCACGTGTGGCAGGCCGACGCCGGCACCGCGGTGTCCCCCTGGCTCGCCGACCACAAGGTGTTCGGGCAAGCCGTGATGCCGGGCGCGGCGTTCGCCGAGATCGCCCTGGCCGCCGCGAGCGAAGCGCTGGCCGTCCCCGTTGGCAGCGTTTCGATCAACCAGCTCGAAGTCGAGCAGATGCTCAACCTCGGCGACCACACGCGGCTGACCACCCAGCTGACCCGGGGCGCCGACGACAAGACCCGGATCGAGATCTACTCGCGGTCGGGCGGCGGCTGGACCAGGCACGCCACCGCGCACGCCGAGACCCGGGCGTCGGACGCCCCTCCCGACGCGCCCCCACCCATCGGAGACGCCGGACCGGCGATCAACCCCGCCGACCTGTACGGCGTGCTGCGCCACGCCGGCCAATACCACGGCCCCGCCTTCGCGGCGCTCGCCGAGATCCACCGGCTGCCCGGCGGTTTCGTGGAATCCGAGATCGTCCTGCCCGACGAGGCGCCCCGGCATCCGGGTTTCCGGCTGCATCCCGTCCTGCTGGACGCGGCGCTACAAAGCCTGGCCGCCGCGATGCCGGACGACGAACTCGCCGGCTCCGCCGAGGCCAGTTATCTTCCGGTGTCCTTCGACGCCATCCGGGTCTACGGCGACCCGGGCCGGCGGGCCCGCTGCCGGGCCCAGCTGAGCAATCTCGACGAGGGCGGCGTGGGCAAGCTCGGCCGGATCATCTTGACCGACGACGCCGGGACGGTCACGGCGGAGATCAACGACATCTATCTGCGTCGCGTCGAACGCCGCAGCGTGCCGCTTCCGTTGTCGCAGAAGGTCTTCGACACCACCTGGGTGACCGAGCCGATCGCCGCCGGGCGGGACGAGACCCCCGGCAGCTGGCTGGTGCTCACCGATGGCGGTGCCGCCGACCGCGCGGAGGCCTTCGCCGCGGGCTGGCGCTCACCGGCACGCCGGGTAGTCACCGCCGACCTGCACGACGAGGCCGCCGTGCTCGCCGCGTTCGCCGACACCGCGGGCGACCCCGCGCACCCGCCCGTCGGCGTGGTCGTGTTCGCGGCGCCCAGCCCCGGCGTCACGGGCGGCGGCATCGACCAGGCCCGCGAAACGGTGTGGGCGGTCTCGACCGTCGTCCGCGCGATCGTCGGCGGCTGGCACGGTCAATCACCGCGGCTCTGGCTGATCACCGAGGGCGGCCTCGCCGTGCACGACGAGGCCGGCCAGCCCGGGGTCGGCGCGCTGAAGGGCCTGGTGCGGGTCCTTGCCTACGAGCATCCCGAGCTGCGCACCACGCTGGTCGACCTCGAGGCCCACGGGGACCCGGGGGCGCTCAATACCGAACTGGCCGCGGCGATCTCGGGCCCGATGGACGACATCGTCGCGTGGCGGCGCGGCCAGCGCCACGTCGAGCGGCTCACCCGGGCGGTCATCGGCGAACCCACCACCCGAGACGTCGTCCGCCGCGGAGCGTCCTACATCGTCACCGGCGGACTGGGCGGCCTGGGCCTGGTCATGGCGCGGTGGCTGGTGGACGGCGGCGCGGGGCGGCTCGTCCTCAACGGCCGCAGCGAACCGTCGGAGCAGCAGCGCGCGGTCCTGGCCGAGCTGGAGCGCGGCGCCGAGATCGTGGTGGTCACCGGCGACGTCGCGGCCGAGGGCGTCGCCGAAGAGCTGGTGGCGGCCGCGGGCGAGACGAACCTGCGCGGCGTGTTGCACGCGGCCGCCGTGCTCGACGACAGCCTGGTGTTCTCCATGACAAAGGACAGCGTCGAACGGGTGTGGGCGCCCAAGGTCATCGGGGCGCTGCGCCTGCATCAGGCCAGCGCGAACTGCGAATTGGATTGGTGGCTCGGGTTTTCCTCGACCGCCTCCATGCTGGGCGGGCCGGGACAGGCCTCGTACGCGTGCGCCAGCGCGTGGCTTGACGCGCTGGTCGATTGGCGGCGGGCGGCGGGATTGCCTGCGGCGGTGATCAACTGGGGCCCGTGGGCGGAGGTGGGGCTCGCCCGCGCGTTGACCGGCGGCGCGCTCGATCCCATCACGCCCGCCGAGGGCACGGCGGCCATGGAGCCGCTGCTGGCCAGCGGCAGGTGCCACACCGGCGTGGGCCGGCTGCGGCCCGACCGGGCGCTGATCGCGTTCCCGGAGATCCGCAACCTCGGCTACTTCACCAACGTGGTCGCCGAGCTGGAAGCCGCGGGTGACGGCGGCGACTGGGCCGGCCCCGAAGCGCTGACCGGACTGGAACCCGGTGCGGCGCAAGCCCTGATGACCGAGCGGCTGCGCGCGCGCATCGCCGCGGTCATGGGGTACGCCGACAGCTCGGCCGTCGACCCCGGCGTACCCCTCATCGAGTTGGGGATGGATTCCCTGATGGCCGTGCGAATTCGCAACTCCGCCCGCGCCGACTTCGGGGTCGAACCGCCGGTGGCCCTCCTGCTACAGGGCGCCTCGCTGCACGACCTCACGGCCGACCTGGTTCGCCAGCTCGGCCTGGCCGGCGACGGGCAGGCGGACGAGCGGAAAGACGCGGTTCGCGACCGGGCGCAGCAGCGCGCGGCCGCGCGCCAACAAGCCGCACTGCGGCGGAAGCGAGGACATCAAGCATGAGCACCAACGGGTCAACGGACCTGCCGCCCAACGCGATCGCGGTGGTCGGCATGGCCGGCAGGTTCCCCGGCGCCAACGACGTCTCAACATTCTGGGACAACCTGCGCCACGGCAAGGAGTCGATCACCACGCTGTCCGAGCAGGAGCTCAAGGCCGCCGGCATCCCCGACGAGGTACTGGCGAACCCGGCCTACGTGCGGCGCGCCCCCCTCGTCGACGGGGTGGACGAGTTCGACGCCGAGTTCTTCGGGTTCCCCCCGCAGTTCGCCCGGATGCTGGATCCCCAGCACCGGCTGTTCTTGCAGTGCGCGTGGCACGCGTTCGAGGACGCCGGCTGCGACCCCGCCGAGTTCGACGGCTCGATCGGCGTTTTCGGGACCAGCTCCCCCAGCGGCTATCTGCTGCACAACCTCTCGTCGCACCGCGCCCAGGACGCCTTCATGGGGACGGGCCTCAACTTCGAGCAGTTCAACCTGTTCCTGCAGAACGACAAGGACTTCCTGGCGACCCGGGTTTCGCACCAATTCGATCTGCGCGGGCCCAGTCTCACGGTCCAGACCGCATGCTCGTCGTCCCTGGTGGCGGTCCATCTGGCGTGCCAGAGCCTGCTCAGCGGCGAGTGCGACATGGCCCTGGCCGGCGGGGTGTCGCTGTCGGTCCCGCACCACGTCGGGTACTGGAACTCGCCGGGAGCCATGGTGTCCGCGGTCGGCCACTGCCGCCCGTTCGACGTGCGGGCCGACGGCACCGTCTTCGGCAGTGGCGTGGCCATCGTCGCGCTCAAGCCCCTGCAGGCCGCCCTCGACGCCGGCGACCGGGTGCACGCCGTCATCCGCGGATCGGCGATCAACAACGACGGATCGATGAAAATGGGCTACGCGGCGCCGAATCCGGCCGCGCAGGCCGACGTCATCGCCGAAGCCCACGCGGTCGCCGGCATCGACTCCGCGACCGTGAGCTATGTCGAAACACACGGAACCGGCACACCGCTGGGCGATCCCATCGAGGTCCAGGGGTTGCGATCCGCCTTCGCCGTCTCGCAGACCCCCCGCCCGGGCCCCTGCGTCCTCGGGTCGGTCAAGTCCAACATCGGGCACCTGGAGGTGGCGGCCGGTGTGGTGGGTCTGATCAAGACCATTCTGTGCCTGCAGCACAAGGCGATTCCCGGCACGCTGCACTTCACCAGCCCGAACCCCGAGCTGCGTCTCGACGAGACCCCGTTCACCGTGACCAGCACCTACGACGCGTGGGAGTGGGACGGCGTGCGCAGGGCCGGGGTCAGCTCGTTCGGGGTGGGCGGCACCAACGCGCACGTCGTGGTGGAAGAGGCGCCCCCCGCCCCCGAGCGAGTGGCGCCCGCGGGTCCCCAGGTATTGCTGGTCTCGGCGCAAACCGCGGCGGCGCTTGACGGCTCGCGCGCCGCCCTCGCCGACGCGTTGGCCGCCCCGGGCGGCCCCGAACTGGCCGACGTCGCCCACACCCTCACCGGGCGCCGCAGGCACCGGCTCACCATGGCGGCCGTGGTGCACGACCGCGAGCACGCGGCCACGGTGCTGCGGGCGGGCGAGCACGACAACGTCTTCGTCGGCCAATCCCTGGACGGTGAGGCGGCCGCCGCCGATCGCGTCGTGTTCATGTTCCCGGGCCAGGGCGCCCAGCACGTCGCCATGGCCCGGGGCCTGTACGACACCGAGCCGGTGTTCGCCGAGCATTTCGACGCGTGCGCGGCGGGATTCGGCGACGAGATGGGCACCGATCTGAAGGCGCTGATATTCGGCGACGCCGCAACCGATCTGGAGCGCATCGACCATTCCCAGCCCGCCTTGTTCACGGTCGAATACGCGCTGGCGCGGTTGGCCGAACACTACGGGCTACGCGCGGGGGCGTACATCGGCTACAGCACCGGTGAGTACATCGCGGCCACGCTGGCCGGGGTGTTCGACCTCGAGACGGCGATCAAGCTGGTGGCCTTGCGCGCCCGCCTGATGCACGAGTCCCCGCCCGGTGCCATGGTCGCCGTCGCGCTGGGTCCCGACGACCTCGCGGAGTTCCTCACCCCCGGGGTCGACCTGTCGGCCGTGAACGATCCCGGCAACTGCGTGGTCGCCGGCCCCAACGACGAGATTCGCGCCTTCACCCAGCGGCTGCGCGAGCGCGGCATAACCGCCCGGCGGGTGCGGGCCACCCACGCATTCCATTCCAGCGCAATGGATTCCATGGCGGCCGAATTCGGTGAATTCCTTTCCGGTGTCGAGCTTCGCCGCCCGGACACGCCCCTGCTCAGCAACCTCACCGGGACCTGGATGACGGACGAGCAGGTCACCGACCCGGCCAGCTGGGCGCGCCAAATCAGTTCCACGATCAGGTTCGCCGACGAACTCGACGCGCTGCTGACCGATCCCGACCGGGTCCTCGTCGAAGTCGGCCCCGGGGGCAGCCTGACGGGCTCGGCGATGCGGCACCCGAAGTGGTCGGACGGCCACCGCGCGGTTCGACTGATGCGGCATCCGATCCAGAACACCGACGACCGGGACACCTTCCTGCTCGGGCTCGGCCAACTGTGGGCGGCCGGGGTGCCGGTCGACTGGGAACCGCTGACCGGGCCGACGCCGAACCGGGTCTCCCTACCCGGTTACGCCTTTGCCCGCGAACGGCATTGGGTCGATCCCAAACCGCTCGCCTGGCTTGAGCGCCCCGCCGAGGCGCCCGGGGCGCCGGTCGCCGCCACCAACGGCGCCGCCCACGGCGACGCGTCGGCGAACGGGCAGTCGCACACCGAGGTCACGCTGCGGCAGATCTGGATGCAATGCCTGGGTCTGAACTCGATCGGCCGCAACGACAACTTCTTCGACCTTGGCGGCGACTCGCTGATCTCGATCGGCATCGCGACCAACGCCAGCAACGCCGGGCTGGACGTCACGCCGCAGGATCTGTACGGCAACCCGACCTTGGCCACCCTGGCGGCCCACGTCGACGCCAAATACGCCGCGGGCTCGTTGGCGAAACCGCCTGAGGCCGCCTCGTTCCCGGCCATCCCGCCGGGGGTCGCGCGGTTCCTCGAGACCGGCGTGCGGCAGCCGGGCCGCTGGCGGATCCCGCTGATCCTGCGCCTCGACGCGGGTGTCGGCGTCGACGACATCCGTGCGGTGCTCACCGCCTTGGCCAATCACCACGACGCGTTGCGCCTCGAGCTCGTCGAGCGGGCCGGCATCTGGGAGCAGCGCATCGCGGCGCCACGGGAATTCGACCGGCTCTCCTCCCGGACGCTGCCCGACACCGAGCCCGAGGCGCAGCGCGCGGCGCTGCTCGACATCGTGGCCGAGCTTTCGGCCCACGGCGATCTGTCCGCACCGCTGACGGCGAGCCACATCCGCGGCCCGCACGGCTGTCTCTTATACACA
>NZ_LATC01000168.1:0-6159 GCF_001414075.1 Mycobacterium sp. UM_11
CGGCAGCGTCAGATGTGTATAAGAGACAGCCTCGACGCGGACGAACGCGCCGAACGGCACCAGCTTGGTGACCTTGCCGGGCACGATCTGGCCGATGGCGTGCGTGCGGGCGAAGTGCCGCCAGGGGTCTTCCTGAGTCGCCTTGAGCGACAACGACACCCGCTCGCGGTCCATGTCGACGTCGAGCACCTCGACGGTGACCTCGTCGCCGACCTGAACGACCTCCGACGGGTGGTCGATGTGCTTCCAGGACAGCTCGGAGACGTGCACCAGACCGTCAACGCCGCCAAGGTCGACGAACGCGCCGAAGTTGACGATCGAGGACACCACACCCTTGCGGATGGCGCCCTTCTGCAGCTGGTTGAGGAACTCGCTGCGCACCTCGGACTGGGTCTGCTCGAGCCACGCGCGCCGCGACAGCACCACGTTGTTGCGGTTCTTGTCCAGCTCGATGATCTTGGCCTCGATCTCCTTGCCGATGTACGGCTGCAGATCGCGGACGCGCCGCATCTCCACGAGCGACGCGGGCAGGAAGCCACGCAGGCCGATGTCGAGGATCAGGCCACCCTTGACCACCTCGATGACGGTGCCCTTGACGGCCTCGTCCTTCTCCTTGAGCGCCTCGATGGTGCCCCAGGCGCGCTCGTACTGCGCGCGCTTCTTGGACAGGATCAGCCGGCCCTCTTTGTCCTCCTTGGTGAGAACCAGGGCCTCGACCTCATCGCCGACGGAAACGACCTCGCTGGGGTCGACATCGTGCTTGATGGAGAGCTCGCGGGCGGGGATGACCCCTTCGGTCTTGTAGCCGATGTCGAGGAGCACCTCGTCCCGGTCCACTTTGACGATCGTCCCCTCCACGATGTCGCCATCGTTGAAGTACTTGATCGTTTTGTCTATTGCGGCAAGAAAGTCCTCGCTGGAACCGATGTCGTTGACGGCTACTTGGGGCGAGGTGACGGTGGGACTCGGCATGTGGTGGGTTGCTCCGGACAGGTTGGGTCGTAGGGACAAAATTGGGATTTACCTATTGAGGCTACTCGACTGCGTACACGCTGGCCAAACTCGGCCGCCACCTGCTGACGCGAAAGTAACGCCAGGGCGAATTTCGGGCCGATTTTCCGCCCCCAACGCTACCCCGGCGGGCCGTGGGGCGCGGCACCGTCCGGGTCGCCGCGCTAGTGCGCGGCGGAGTCCCACGAGCGGCCGTAACCGACGGAGACCTCGAGTGGCACGTCGAGCGGGTAGGCGCCGCCCATCTTCTCCCGCGCCAGCGCCTCGAGCTGGTCCCGCTCGCCGGGCGCGATTTCGAACAGGAGTTCGTCGTGCACCTGCAGCAGCATGCGGGATTTCAGCCCCGCCTCGGCGATCGCCTTGTCGACCTCGATCATCGCGACCTTGATGATGTCGGCGGCGCTGCCCTGGATGGGGGCGTTGAGCGCCGCCCGCTCGGCGGCCTCGCGCACCTGGCGGTTGCTGCTGTCCAGCTCGGGCAGGTAGCGGCGGCGGCCCAGCACCGTGGAGGTGTAGCCGTCCTTGCGGGCCTGCTCGACGATGTTCATCAGGTAGTCGCGCACCCCGCCGAACCGGGCGAAGTACGCATCCATCTGCTCCTTGGCCTCCTCGGTGGAGATCTTGAGCTGCTGCGAGAGCCCATAGGCGCTCAACCCGTAGGCCAGGCCGTACGACATCGCCTTGACGCGGCGGCGCAGCTCGGCGGTGACCTCCTCGATCGGCACGCCGAACGCCCGCGAGGCGACGAACGAATGCAGGTCCTCCCCCGTGTTGAAGGCCTCGATCAGGCCCTCGTCGCGGGACAGGTGGGCCATGATCCGCATCTCGATCTGGCTGTAGTCGGCGGTCATCAGCTCGGCATAGCCGTCGCCGACCACGAAGGCATCCCGGATCCGCCGGCCCGCCTCGGTGCGGATCGGGATGTTCTGCAGGTTCGGCTCCGTTGACGACAGCCGGCCGGTGGCCGCGATGGTCTGGTTGAACGTGGTGTGGATGCGCCCGTCGGAGGCCACCGAGTTCAGCAGCCCGTCGACGGTCACCTTGAGCCGGGTGACGTCGCGGTGGGCGAGCAGGTGTTGCAGGAACGGGTGGCCGGTCTTGTCGTACAGCGACTGCAAGGCGTCGGCGTCGGTGGTGTAGCCGGTCTTGGTGCGCTTGGTCTTCGGCATCTCCAGCTCATCGAAGAGCACCGTCTGCAACTGCTTGGGCGAGCCCAGGTTGATCTGCTTGCCGATCACCGCGTAGGCCGCCTCGGCCGCGTCCCGGATCTGGTGGGCGAAATCGCTTTGCAGCTCGCCGAGCAGATCCAAATCGACTGCGATGCCGGTGTGTTCCATACCGGCGAGCACCCGCTGCACGGGCAGCTCCATGCCGCCCAACAGCGACGTGGAGTTGATGCGGGCCAGCTCCTCGTCGAGCGCGTCGGCCAGGTCCAGCACCGCCACGGCCCGCAGGATCAGGGTCTGCACCGCCTGGTCGTCGGTGCCCTCCGTGTCGTCGAGCAGCGAAAGTTGTTGCTGCTCAGCAGTTTCCGCGCGCAGTTCGCGGCGCAGGTAGCGCAGCGAAAGGTCCTCGAGCGAGAAGCTGCGCTGCCCGGGCCGCACCAGGTAGGCGGCCAGCGCGGTGTCGGAGCTGACGCCGGCCAGGGTCCAGCCGCGGCCGGCCAGGTCGTGCATCGCCAGCTTGGCCTCGTGCAGCGCCTTGGGCGGGCCCGGGTCGGCCAGCCAGGACGCCAGCGCGGCCTCGTCGTCGGGATCCAGCGCGGAGGTGTCGATGTAGCGGCCCTCACCGTCGGCCGAGACGATGGCCAGTGCGGTGGCGTCGGCGTCGTACGCCAGGTGGGTGCCGACGACGGCCAGGCCGAAGCGCTTGCCCGAGCTGTGCTCGGCCAACCACACGGCCAGCTCGCCCGGCTGCAGCGCGCTGCCGCGCACGTCGAAGCCCGCGTCGACCTCGGGCTCGACCGCGGCCAGCGTGTCGAACAGCCGGTCGCGCAGCACCCGGAATTCCAGGTCGTCGAACAGCCGGTGGATGTGGTCGCGATCCCACGGCAGCATGCGCAGCGTGTCCGGGGTCTGCGCCAGCGGCACGTCCTTGACGAGGTCGGTGAGCTCGCGGTTGCGGATCACGCCGGCCAGGTTGGCCCGCAGCGCGTCGCCGACCTTGCCGCGCACCGACTCGACGTTGTCCACCAGCCCCTGCAGCGAGCCGTATTCGGCGATCCACTTGGACGCGGTCTTCTCCCCCACGCCCGGGATGCCGGGCAGGTTGTCGCTGGGATCGCCACGCAGGGCGGCGAAGTCGGGGTACTGCGTGGGGGTCAGCCCGTACTTCTCGACGACGGCCTCGGGCGTGAACCGGGTGAGTTCGCTGACGCCCTTGCGGGGGTAGAGCACCGTCACGTCGTCGCTGACCAACTGCAGCGAGTCCCGGTCCCCGGTGACCACCAGCACGCGGTAGCCCTCGTTCTCGGCCTGGGTGGCCAGCGTCGCGATGAGGTCGTCGGCCTCGAAGCCGGGCTCGGCCAGCACCGTGATGCCCAGCGCGTTCAGCACTTCCTTGGTGATGTCGATCTGGCCGTGAAACTCGTCGGGCGTCGACGAGCGGTTCGCCTTGTACTCCGGGTACCGCTCGGAGCGAAAGGTCTGCCGGGACACGTCGAACGCCGCGGCGACGTGCGTCGGGGCCTCGTCGCGCAACAGGTTGATCAGCATCGCGGTGAAGCCGTACACCGCGTTGGTGGTCAGGCCGCCGCGGGTCTTGAAGTTCTCTGCGGGCAGCGCGTAGAACGCCCGAAACGCCAGCGAATTGCCGTCGAGCAACATCAGTGTCGGCTTGGTGTTTTCGTCGGTCTGCTGAGCGGGCGGAGCGGGCACGGCTATCACTCTAGGCACCCCGACCGACGAGCCCGAGGCTGCCGCAGAACTGCAACACGTTTCAGTTTTGGATTGGCGCTGGGTAGTCTGGCCGAGTGCCAGAGGTCACCAGCCAACAACCCGCGATCGACGGATGGTTCGCCACCGACTCGACTACTGAGGGCGCCGGTCGCCCCCACCTGATCGGCGGGAAGTGCCCCGAGTGCGGCACCTACGTGTTCCCGCCGCGGGAGAACAACTGCCCCAACCCGGGCTGCGCCAGCGACACACTGGAGGCCGTCGCGTTGTCGACCCGCGGGACGCTGTGGAGCTACACCGAAAACCGGTACCCGCCGCCGGCGCCCTATCCCGCCCCGGATCCGTTCGAGCCGTTCGCGATTGCCGCCGTCGAGCTCGCCGACGAGGGACTCATCGTGCTGGGCAAGGTGGTTGAGGGCACCCTGGCCGCCGACCTGAAGGTCGGCATGGAGATGGAGCTGACCACGATGCCGCTGTTCGTTGACGACGACGGCGTGGAGCGGATCGTGCACGCTTGGAAGGTTGCGCCATGACTCCCGAACCGCTCTACATCCTCGGCGCCGGCATGCACCCATGGGGCAAGTGGGGCCGCGACTTCACCGAGTACGGCGTAGTGGCCGCCCGTGCCGCCCTGGCCGAGGCCGGCCTGGACTGGCGGCAGATCCAGCTGGTCGCCGGGGCCGACACCATCCGCAACGGCTACCCGGGCTTCATCGCCGGGTCGACGTTCGCCCAGAAGCTGGGCTGGAACGGCGTGCCGGTCAGCTCGAGCTACGCGGCGTGCGCCAGCGGGTCGCAGGCGCTGCAGAGCGCACGCGCCCAGATCCTGGCCGGGTTCTGCGACGTCGCGCTGGTGATCGGCGCCGACACCACGCCCAAGGGCGCGTTCGCCCCCGTCGGCGGGGAACGCAAGAACGACCCCGACTGGCAGCGGTTCCACCTGATCGGCGCGATGAACCCGGTGTACTTCGCGCTGCTGGCGCGCCGCCGGATGGACCTCTACGGCGCGACGCCCGACGATTTCGCCCAGGTGAAGGTGAAGAACTCCCGGCACGGGCTGCAGAACCCGAATGCCCGCTACCGCAAGGAGGCCTCGGCCGACGACGTGTTCGCCAGCCCGGTGGTGGCCGACCCGCTGCGCCAGCTCGACATCTGCGCCACCTCCGACGGCGCGGCGGCCCTGATCGTGGCCAGCGCCGAGTTCGCCCGCAAGCACCTCGGCTCGCTCGACGGCGTCCCGTCGGTGCGCGCGGTCAGCACGGTCACCCCCCGCTACCCCCAGCACCTACCCGAATTGCCCGACATTGCAACGGATTCCACCGCCGCGGTGCCCGCACCCGACCGGGTGTTCAAGGATCAGATCCTCGACGCGGCCTACGCCGAGGCGGGCATCGGGCCCGAGGACGTCAGCCTGGCCGAGGTGTACGACCTGTCCACCGCGCTGGAGCTCGACTGGTACGAGCACCTTGGGCTGTGCCCCAAGGGTGAGGCCGAGGCGCTGCTGCGCAGCGGGGCGACCACCATCGGCGGCAAGGTCCCGGTCAACCCCTCGGGCGGGCTGGCGTGCTTCGGGGAGGCCATTCCCGCGCAGGCCATCGCGCAGGTCTGCGAGCTCACCTGGCAGCTGCGCGGGCAGGCCACCGGCCGGCAGGTGGAGAACGCCACGGTCGGCGTCACCGCCAATCAGGGCCTGTTCGGTCACGGCTCGTCGGTGATCGTGGCGCGCTAGCTGTAAGCGGCCGCCGGGTCGACGGTCAGCGCGGCACGTCGCAACGCGGTTTACGAAATCCAGTGTGCGATGGCGGCTTTGCGCGTGCGCTCAGGGCGCGAATCCTGCGCTTCTGGCGCCCTGGACGCACGCTCGAGGCCCTGAGCGCACACTCGGCGGGTCGAAAAGCTACTCGTCCTCGGAGCCGAGGGTTTCCAGCACGACCTCGGCGACCCGCTTCATCGTGGTCCGCCGGTCCATCGCGGCGCGCTGAATCCACTTGAACGCCTCGGGTTCGGTCATGCCCTGCTTGGTCTGCAGCAGGCCCTTGGCGCGCTCGACGAGCTTGCGGGTCTCCAGCCGGTCGGACAGCGTGGCCACTTCGCGTTCCAGCTCGGTGATCTCGCTGAACCGGCTGACCGCCAACTCGATAGCCGGAATCAGGTCGCTGATCGTGAACGGCTTCACCAGGTAGGCCATCGCCCCGGCGTCGCGGGCGCGCTCGACCAAGTCGCGCTGGCTGAACGCTGTCTCTTATACACATCT
>NZ_LATC01000169.1:0-5956 GCF_001414075.1 Mycobacterium sp. UM_11
CCGAACGGGCACGCCACGAACCGCGACGCCGTCAGCCCGGACCGGCCCACATACCCGCACGCCACGCCCCGGCCGGCGACATACAACTCGCCGACCACGCCGGCCGGCACCGGCCGCAACCAGTCGTCCAACACCATCAGCGCCGCGCCGGACACCGGCGACCCGATCGGCGCCGCGGCCCCCGCGGTCAGCGGGGCGCTGATCGCCGCGTCGACGGTGGTCTCGGTCGGGCCGTAGGCGTTGACCATCACGCGGCCGGGCGCCCACCGATCCACCAGGTCCGCAGAGCAGGGCTCGCCGCCGATCACCAAGGCCACCCCGTCCAGGCCCTCCGGAGACAGGGCGCCCGCCTCGGACGGCGTCTGGCTGAGCACGCCGACGCGTTCGCGAATCAGCAACGACCGCAAATCTTCCGGTGATCCGATGACCGGCTCGGGGACCACGACCAGCCGTCCCCCGTCCAGCAGCGCGCCGAAGATCTCCTGAACGGAGACGTCGAAGGCCAGGGAATGACACTGCGACCAGGCGGCGGCCGCCGGCAGGGGGGCATGCAGCGACGCCATCAGCTGCGTCACGTTCTGGTGGGTGACCGCCACGCCCTTGGGGACCCCGGTGGTGCCCGAGGTGTAGATCAGGTACGCGATGTCCTCGGGGTCGGGGTGCCGCAACGGCGTGGTGGGTTCGGCGTGCAGGGCCTCGTCGTTGACATCGACGATCGGCAGGTCGGCCCCGTACAGCCGGGACCGCAGGTCCGCGGTGGTCACCGCGACGGCCGGCGCGGCGTCGGCGATCATGAACCCGAGCCGCGCCGCGGGCAGCGCGGGGTCGATCGGCAGGTAGGCCGCTCCCGCCTTCAGCACCCCCAGGATCGCGACGATCGCGTCCGCGGACCGCGAAAACAGCAGCGCCACAACGGCACCGGGGCCGGCGCCGTGGCGCACCAGCAGATGCGCCATGCGGTTCGCGGCCTCGTCCAGCTCGCAGTAGGTCGTCGAGCGGCCCTGCCAACTCAGCGCCACCGCGTGCGGGTTGCGGGCCACGTGCGCGGCGAACAGCTCCGGGATCGACGCCCCGGCCGTCGGTTCGGTCAGCGCGGCGCGATTGCCCCAGCCGATCAGGTGGGCGTGCTCCGACTCGTCGAGCGCATCGATCGCCCTCAGCAGCCGAGTGGGGTCGGCGGTCATGGCCGACAGCACCCGACGGAACCGCCCGATCAGCGCATCGATTGCGGGCGCGTCGAATACGTCGGTGTCGAATTCGACTCGCAGGCCGAGTTCGTCGCCCGGCACGGCCTGCACCGAAAGCGGATAGTGGTTGAATTCGCGGCTCGTGAAGTCGGTGACGGTGACGTCATGGGCGCCGGCCAGCGCGGCGGTGTCGATCGGATAGTTCTCGTACACGAACAGGGTGTCGAACAACTGGTCGTGGCCGGTGGCCCGGTGGATTTCGGACAGCGCCAGATGTTCGTGCTCGAGTGTCTGGTTGTGGGCGCGGCGCAGTTGGTCGAGCAGGCCGGCGACGGTGGTCGCCGCGGTGATGGTGGCGCGCACCGGAACCGTGTTGATCAGCAGGCCCACCATCGACTCGGCGCCGGGCACCTCGGCCGGCCTTCCCGAGACCACCGCCCCGAACACCACGTCGTCCTGCCCGGTCAGCCACGCCAGCAGCTGGGCCCAGGCGGCCTGCAGCACGGTGCTGACGGTGGTGTGCGACGAGCGGGCCAGTGCGCTCAGCGCGCGGGTGGTTTCCACCGGAACGCGGGAGGTGGCGACGCCCCGTCGCCCCGCCCGTCCGGGCGGGCGCACCAACGTCGGGCCGTCGAACCCGTCGAGCACGTGGCGCCACGCCGCGTGCGCGGCGGCCACGTCCCGGTTCGCCAGCCAGGTCAGGTAGCTGCGATACGGCGTCACCGCCGGCAGCCGTTCGCGGTAGTAGCCGGCGAAGATCTCCCGAAGCACGATCGGCAGGGACCACCCGTCCATCACGATGTGGTGAACGGTCAACACGAAGCGGTGCCGGTCTTTCGCGGTGCGTACCAACACCGCTCGGAACGCCGGGTGGGCCGCCAGGTCGCACACCGAGGCGCGTTCGGCGGCGCACAGCTGCTCGATTTGCCGGTCGGGTTCGGCGTCGTCGGCGTCGAGTTGGAGATAGCGCCACCCCACGGTGGGGTCGGCCGGGATGATCTGCACGGGCTCGTCAAAGTCCTCGCAGAACCGGGCCATCAGGTTGGGGTGGCGTCGCAGCACGGTGTGAAGCGCCTCGCGCAGGCGGTGCGGATCAAGCGGGCCGCAGACGGTGATGTCGAGCTGCACCGCATACACGTCGTCGCCCGGGTCCTGGCCGGAGCCGGCGTGGAAGAGCAGTCCCCACTGCAACGGGGTCAGCGGCAACACATCGGCCGTCGGGAACCGCAGGCAGAGCGCATCGATCTGCTGTTGGCTCAGCCGGGCGGGCGCGATGTCCGACGGGGTCAACCCGCCGCCCCCGTTCCGGACGTGCGCGCAGATGCCGGTCAGGGCGTCACACCACAACTGGCTGAGCCGGCGGACCTCGCCGCGCTCCAGGGCCGAGGTTGCCCACGTCCAGTTGGCCTGCAGGCGCGGGCCGTCGGCGGCGTCCACCGTGGCGGCGTTCAGTTCCAGCGTGTGTCCCAACGGGACGGGCATCGCCGCGGTTGCGGCGGTCAGCGAGAGGCTGTCCTGATCGAGCCGCCACAACTCGTCGGACAACTCGGCCGCCCCGCCCAGCCGTCCCAGGTAGTTGAAGCCGATCGACGGGTCCGGATCATCAAGGGCCACTTCGGGATTCAGGTAGCGCAGCAAACCGAAGGTCAGTCCGTCGGGCAGGGCGCGCAGTTGCTCCTTGGCCTCCTTGATCACCGCCCCCAGCTCGGCCTCCCCCGTCCTGACCCTGGCCCAGGGCGGCTTGCCGAGGCTGAACGCGACCGGATACTTGGCGGTGAACCACCCCACGGTGCGCGACAGGTCCACGCGCGGGCCCACCTCCTCATGGCGGCCGTGGGCCTCGACGTCGATGGAAAGCGGCGCGCCGGTGCCCAGGAATTCGCTGATCGCCAACCCGAGGGCGACCAACAGAACATCCTGGACACCGGCGTGGAACGCCGCCGGCACTGCCCCCAACAACATGCGCGTGGTCTCGGTATCCAGCGACACCGACAGATGCTCGGCCGTCCGGTAGGTGTCGGCGTCGGGCCGCACCCCCGGCAGCGCGGGCGGGGTGGCCAGCACCCGGCGCCAGGCGTCCGCTGCCGCGGCGACCTCGGGCCGCCGGGCGTGCTCCCGCAGCAGCGCCGACCACCGGGCGAACGACGTCCCGCCCGGGGGCAGTGCCACCGGCTGCCCGCCCCGCCGCTGGGCCCAGGCGATGTTCAAGTCCTCCAACAGGATTCGCCATGACACCGCATCCACGGCGAGGTGATGAATCACCAATGCCAACCGGCCGCTGGACTCCGCCCACAGCGCCCGCAGCATCATCCCGGCGGCCGGGTCCAGCCGCGACCGCGCCGCGACCAGCGCCGCTTCGGACAACTCGCCGACGGTGTGCAGGCAACCGCGAGCGTCGACCGCGCCGGGATCGGGCACCTGCAGCGACCAACCGCCCTCGCCGTCGTCGTCGAGGCGCAGCCGCAGCGTGGCGTGCCGATCAAGCAACGCCTGCAGCAGCGCCACCACGTCGTCACGGGTGACACCCGCGGGCGCCCGCACCACCATCGCCTGGTTGAACTCGTCGACCGGGCCGTCGATCTGCTGCAGCCACCGCATGATCGGGGTGGCGACGACTTCGCCGAGACCCTCGTCGACCACGTCGTCGTCGGTGGCCACCCCGGCCACCCGGGCCAGCCGGGCCACCGTCTGCTCGACGAAGATGTCGCGCGGGCGGAACAGGACGCCCGCCGCCCGCGCCCGGGCCACCACCTGCATGGACAGGATGCTGTCGCCGCCCAGGTCGAAGAAGGAGTCGTCGACGCCGACCCGCTCCACGCCAAGCACCTGGGCGTAGATGCCGGCCAGGATCACTTCGACGGCGTCGCCCGGGGCGCGGTAGCACTCGGCGCTCTGATAGTCCGGTGCCGGCAGGGCGCGGGTGTCGAGTTTGCCGTTGACGGTCAGCGGCAGCTCGTCCATGGCGACGACCGCGGCCGGCACCATGTAGATCGGCAGCCGGTCGGCCAGCTGGGTGCGGATGGTGGCGGGGTCGGCGGTCCCGGTGATGTAGGCGATCAGCCGCTTGTCGCCGGGCCGGTCCTCGCGGGCCACCACGGCGGCCCGCTCGACGCCACCCAAAGCCGTTAGCGCCGAGCGGATTTCACCGAGCTCGATGCGATAGCCGCGGATCTTGACCTGTTCGTCGATCCGCCCGAGATACTGCAGCTGGCCGTCGCGGTCCCAGCACGCCAGGTCGCCGGTGCGGTACATCCGCGCGGCGGGGCCGCCGAACGGGCAGGCGACGAACCGCGCCGCCGTCAACCCCGGCCGGCCCGCGTAACCGCACGCGACGCCGCGCCCGGCCACGTACAACTCGCCCACCACACCGACGGGCACCGGGCGCAACCACGTGTCCAGCACGAACAACGCCGCGCCTGGCACCGGTGACCCGATCGGCGGGGTTCCGGTTCCCGCGGACAGCGGGGCGGTCATCGCCGCGTACATCGTGGTCTCGGTCGGACCGTATTGGTTGACCATCACCCGCCCGGGCGCCCACCGGTCGACCACCTCGGCCGGGCATGGCTCGCCGCCCATCACGAGCGTCGCCGCCGATTCCAGGCCCCGCGGCGGCAACGCGGCGACGGCCGAGGGGGTATGGCTCAACACGCTGACTCGTTCGCGAACGAGCATGGCGTGCAAGTCTTCCGGTGAGCGGACCACGGAGTCGGGCACGATCACCAGGCGACCGCCGCGCAGCAGCGACCCGAAGATCTCCCAGACCGAGAAGTCGAAGGCCAGCGAGTGGCATTGCGACCACACGTCGCCGAGTTGCAGCTCGTCGTCCAGCGACTCGAGCAGCTGGGTGATGTTGTGGTGGGTGACGGCCACGCCCTTGGGCACCCCGGTCGTGCCCGAGGTGTAGATGATGTAGGCGATGTCTTCGGGGGACGGCGCCGGTAGGGCGCCGGCGGATTGGGTCGCTATTTCGGGGTCGTCGAAATCGATGACGGCCACGTCCGACCCGTCGAGCCGCGACCGCGACTCGGGGCTGACGACCGCGGCGAGCGGTATGGCGTCGGTGAGCATGAATTCGACACGGGCCGCGGGCAGGCCGGGATCGATGGGCAGGTAGGCCGCGCCGGTCTTGAGCACCGCGAGGATCGCCACGACGGCCTCGGCGGAACGCTCCGCGAGCAGCGCCACGCACTCCCCCGAGCCGGCGCCATACTCGACGAGCAAGCGCGCCAGCCGATTCGATGACTCGTCGAGGGCGCGGTAGGTCCACGAGCGCCCGGCGTGGGTGATGGCCACGGCGTCGGGGTCGCGATCCACCTGCGCGGCAAATATTTCCGGGATCGACACCGGCGCGGGCGCCGGGCGGTGCAGCGCCGCGCGGTTTCCGATGGCCTCGAGGTGGGCCTGTTCCGACTCGTCGAGCACATCGATGGACGAGATCCGCCGCGTCGTGTCGGTGGTCATGGCGTCCAGCACCTGGTGCAGCTGATCGATCAGCGCTTCGATGCGGGCCCGGTTGTAGACGTCGGTGCGAAATTCGACCGCGCCGCCGATGCCGGCGGGCTGGCCGTCCTCGGTCCAGCGTTCGGCCAGCGAGAACACCAAATCCATCCGGGCGCTGCGGGTTTCGGTGGGCAGCGCGGTCACGTGGAGATCACCCAACTTCAGGTCCGCGAAGTCGTCGTTCTGCCAGGCGAGGACGACTTGGATCAGGGGGTGATGGCTGAGGCTGCGGGTGGGACCCAGCCGCTCCACCAGGACCTCAAAGGGCA
>NZ_LATC01000170.1:0-5898 GCF_001414075.1 Mycobacterium sp. UM_11
GATGTGTATAAGAGACAGGTGCGGGACCTGCCGCAATTGCAGGCCGGGGTGCAAAGCGCAATCGACGTTCTCGGCGAGATCGACATCGTCGTCGCCAACGCCGGGGTGGTGGCGATCGGGCTTACCGACATCGAGTCCGAGCCGGTGTTCACCACGATCGTGGACACCAACCTCAAGGGCGTGTGGCACACGATGCTGGCGACGGTGCCGTCGATCATCCGCAAGGGCGTAGGCGGTTCGGTGGTGCTCATCAGCTCGTCGCAGGGTCTGACCGGCAAGGGCGGAGACGGGAGTGCGGCGATGTTCGCCTACGCCGCGTCCAAGCACGGTGTCGTCGGGCTCATGCGGTCGGCGGCGAATGCCTATGCGCCGCACAAGATTCGGGTCAATTCGGTGCACCCGGCCGGTGTCACGACGCCGATGATTCTCAACGACTTCGTGGTCAACCGGATGCTCGAGAACCCGAACCCGGCCGTCGCCCAGATGCTGCTGCCCGACGTGCCGCTGGTCGAGGCGCAAGACGTGACCGAAGCGGTGCTATGGCTGGTGGGCCCCCGCGCGCGTTACGTGACGGGCGTGTCGATACCCGTCGACGCCGGGCACGTTGTGATGTAGCCCGGACTAACGTCTGGCTAGCCCCGATGGGGCGACCCGCAGCGCCCGGCAACGCCGCGCTTGCGATCGCCCCTGCCCCGATGGGGCGACCCGCAGCGCCCGGCAACGCCGCGCTTGCGATCGCCCCTAGCCCCGGACGACCTTGCCGGCCTTGATGCAGGACGTGCAGGCGTTGAGGCGCTGCTTGTTGGCGCCCGGGCGGGTGACAACGTGCACCGTCTGGACGTTGGGGTCCCACCGGCGGCTGGTGCGGCGGTGGGAGTGCGACACCGACTTGCCGAAGCCGGGGCCTTTCCCGCAGATGTCGCACACAGCGGCCATGGTTCAAGCTCCTCAAATCTCGGGGGTCCGGCTCGGCGGTCTGACACGTGGCCGGGACAGCCCGGTTGACCGGGCCCAACCAGGATAGGTGATCGGCGTGGCAACCGCCAAAACGATCGGGACCGCTGTCGCCCCGTCTGGCTAGGCTCAATGGGCCGGATCGCCCCGCCGGCGGGTGGTGGTCACGGGCGGCCGCGGCGGGTGTCACCGGGCTACGCTGGCGCCCACGCTGGTTGTGAAGGAGGTGGGTAACACTGGGACCGTCGGAACGCCTGCTGGACGCGACCACCTTGCGGGATTGGGCGCACACCGCCGTCAGCGACCTCATCACCCACATCGACGAGATCAACCGGCTCAATGTCTTCCCGGTGGCCGACTCCGATACCGGCGCCAACATGCTGTTCACCATGCGATCGGCGCTGGCCGAGGCCAACGCCGGGCTGAATTCGGAGGGCGGGTCGGCGTGCGTCGCGCGGGCCGCCGCCGCGATGTCGGCCGGCGCCCTGAACGGCGCCCGCGGCAATTCCGGTGTGATTTTGTCGCAGATCCTGCGCGGCGTCGCCGACGTGACCGCGTCCGCGGCGGCCGACTCCGGCGGTGAACTGCCCCACATCGACGCCCCGACGCTCGGCGCGTCGCTGCGCCGCGGTGTCGAGCTGGTCATCGCCTCGATGGGCGGCCAGGAAATCCCCGGGACCATCGTATCGGTGCTGCGGGCCGCAGCCGACGCCGTCGGGGAGTGCGTCCAAGCCGGGGACGGGCTCACCCCGGCGCTCATCGCCGCCGGGGATGCGGCGGTGGTCGCCCTGGAAAAGACACCCGAGCAGCTCGACGTGCTTGCCGACGCGGGTGCCGTGGACGCGGGGGGCCGCGGCCTGCTGGTCCTGCTGGACGCCCTGCGCGCCACCGTCACCGGGCAGGCGCCCGCCCGGAGCGTCTACGAGTTGTCGCCGCGCGCGCCGCAACCGCAGGGCGCCGCCGAACGCCCCGCGCCGCAGTTCGAGGTGATGTACCGGCTGGACGGATGCGAACCGGCCGCGGCGGACGCCCTGCGGGACCGGCTCGGGGAGCTCGGCGATTCGGTGGGCATCGCCGCCGCGCCGTCGCCGGCCCACCGCACCTACTCGGTGCACGTGCACACCGACGACGCCGGCGCCGCAGTCGAGGCGGGGCTGGCCGCGGGGCGGCTGAGCCGCATCGTGATTTCGGCGTTGAGCTCCGGCGCCACCGGGCTGCCGGCCGGCGGCTGGACGCGGGAACGCGCGGTGCTGGCCGTCGTCGACGGCGACGGCGCCGCCGAGCTGTTCGGCGGCGAGGGCGCCTGCGTGCTGCAGCGGGACGCGGGTGGGGGCGACCCGGTCACCACCATCAGCGCGCACCAGTTGATGCGGGCGGTGATCGACACCGGCGCCGCGCAGGTGATGGTGCTGCCCAACGGCTACGTGCCCGCCGAGGAGCTGGTGGCCGGGTGCACCGCGGCCATCGGCTGGGGCATCGACGTGGTGCCGATCCCGACGGGATCGATGGTGCAGGGGCTGGCCGCGCTGGCCGTGCACGAAACCGGCCGGCAGGCGGTGGACGACGGCTACACCATGGCCCGCGCCGCGGGTGCCGCCCGGCACGGCTCGGTGCGCATCGCGACCGAGAGCGCGTTGACCTGGGCGGGGCGCTGCCAGCCCGGCGACGGCCTGGGCATCGCGGGGGACGAGGTGCTGATCGTGGCCGCCGACGCCATCGCGGCGGCCATCGGCCTGCTCGACCTGTTGCTGGCCTCGGGCGGTGACCTGGTGACCGTGCTGGTAGGCGCCGGCATCGAAACGGACGACGACGTCACGGCCGTGGCCGACATCCTGGAAGAGCACATGCACGACCATCACCCGGGGACCGAGCTGGTCACCTACCGCACCGGGCATCGCGGGGACGCGCTGCTGATCGGGGTCGAGTAGCCGTGGCCACGCTGCGCGACCGGCTGGACTTCGTGGTGGGCGCCAAGGCCGCCGATCAGCTCGACGAGGAGCTGGGCATCCGCACCGTCGACGACCTTTTGCGCCACTATCCGCGCAGCTACACCGAGGGCGCGACCCGCTGGGACTCCGACGACCGGAAGCCGCCGGCCGGCGAGCACATCACGATCGTCGACACGATCGCCGAAACCAAGACGTTCCCTATGAAGAAGACCCCGAA
The DNA here is from genome assembly GCF_001414075.1 of Mycobacterium sp. UM_11. Taxonomy (NCBI): domain Bacteria; kingdom Bacillati; phylum Actinomycetota; class Actinomycetes; order Mycobacteriales; family Mycobacteriaceae; genus Mycobacterium; species Mycobacterium sp. UM_11. Next base: position 3,121 of record NZ_LATC01000170.1, read on the forward strand.
CCGGGTGTGCCACCGCATCACCCTCGGCGCCGGCCGCAACAAGGTGACCGCGACGTTCTTCAACGCGAACTACCTGAAGAAGGACCTGACCAAGGGCACCAAGGTGATGCTTTCCGGCGAGGTCGGCTTCTTCAACAACGTCATGCAGCTGACCCATCCGGCGTTCCTCATCCTCGACTCCCCGGACGGCAAGAACCGCGGCACGAGCTCGCTGAAGAACATCGCCATCGCCTCGCAGGCCACCACCGGCGAGGTGCAGATGGCGGCGTTCGAGCGGGCCTTCTTCCCGATCTATCCGGCGACCACCAAGCTGCAGAGCTGGGACATCTTCCGGTGCGTGCGCCAGGTGCTCGACGTCCTGGATCCGGTGGACGACCCGTTGCCCGCGGAGCTGCGCGACCATCACGGCCTGGTCTCCGAGGACCGGGCGCTGCGCGACATCCACCTGGCCGAAGAGGAGGCGGCGCGCAGGCGGGCGCGGGAGCGGCTGACCTTCGACGAGGCGGTCGGGTTGCAGTGGGCTTTGGCGGCCCGGCGGCACAGCGAACTGTCGGAGTCCGGGCCCGCGGCGCCGGCGCGGCCCGACGGCTTGGCCGCGGAACTGTTGGGGCGCTTACCGTTCGAGCTGACCGCCGGCCAGCGCGAGGTGCTGGACGTGTTCGCGACGGAGCTGGCGTCGACCCGCCCGATGAACCGCCTGCTGCAGGGCGAGGTCGGTTCGGGCAAGACCATCATCGCGGTGCTCGCGATGCTGCAACTGGTGGACGCCGGCTACCAGTGTGCGTTGCTGGCGCCCACGGAAGTCCTTGCCGCCCAACATCTCCGGTCGATCAACGACGTACTCGGCCCGTTGGCGATGGCCGGCCAGCTCGGTGGTGCCGACCACGCGACCCGCGTCGCGCTGCTCACCGGATCGATGACGGCGGCGCAGAAGAAGCACGTCCGTGACGAGGTGGCCAGCGGTCAGGTCGGGATCGTCGTCGGCACCCACGCGCTGCTGCAGGACGCGGTGGAATTTCACCACCTGGGCATGGTGGTGGTCGACGAGCAACATCGCTTCGGCGTCGAACAGCGAGACCAGTTGCGCGCCAAGGCCCGTCCCGGTGTCACACCGCACCTGCTGGTGATGACGGCGACGCCGATACCGCGCACGGTAGCGCTCACCGTCTACGGCGACCTGGAAACGTCTACGCTGCGCGAACTTCCGCGCGGCCGGCAGCCGATCACCAGCAACGTCATCTTCGTCAAGGACAAGCCGGCGTGGCTGGAGCGGGCCTGGCGGCGCATCAGCGAGGAGGTCGCCGCCGGCCGCCAGGCCTATGTGGTCGCGCCGCGGATCGACGAGACCGACGATGCGGACAAGCAGGAGCAGAACACCAGGCCGTCGGAAACCGCCGAGGGTCTCTACGCCCGGCTGCGTTCGGGTGAGTTGGCGAAGGTGCGCCTGGGCCTGATGCACGGCCGGTTGTCCGCCGACGAAAAGGACGCCGCGATGGCGGCGTTCCGCGCTGGTGACATCGACGTGCTGGTGTGCACCACCGTCATCGAGGTCGGTGTGGATGTGCCCAACGCCACCGTGATGCTGGTGATGGATGCCGACCGCTTCGGCATCAGCCAGCTGCATCAGCTGCGTGGCCGCATCGGCCGCGGCAGCCATCCCAGCCTGTGCCTGCTCGCCAGCTGGGTTTCGCCGGAGTCGCCCGCGGGCCGCCGGCTGTCCGCGGTGGCCGCGACCCTGGACGGGTTCGCGCTGGCCGACCTGGACCTCAAGGAACGCCGGGAGGGAGACGTGTTGGGCCGCAACCAGTCCGGCCGCGCGATCAACCTGCGCCTGCTGTCGCTGGCCGACCACCGCGACGTCATCGAGGCCGCGCGCGAATTCTGCGTCCGCAGCTACGCCGACAACCCGGCCAACCCCGAATTGGCTTTGCTGGCAGCGCCTTTCGTCACCGGTGACCGGATCGAATACCTGGACAAGTCGTGAACCGCAGGGTGCTGCTGTGGCTGTCCGCGGTCGCGGCGCTCGCGCTGCTGGTGGCCTACCAGACGGTGGGGTCCACGGCGGCCAGGCACGCCGCCGAATACGCGGCGCGCGCCGACGTCCCCACGGTGCAACCCGGCTCCGACGTGCTGGCGGGCATCCCGGTGCTGCCGGTGCGGGCGCACCGGTACGACTACCGGCGGCCGGCGTTCGGCGACGCGTGGGACGACGACAACGACGCCCCGCTGGGGCACAACGGCTGCGACACCCGCGACGACATCCTCAACCGCGACCTCGTCGACAAGACGTACGTCGTCACCAAACGATGCCCGGACGCGGTGGCCACCGGCACCCTGCACGATCCCTACACCAACAAGACCATCGCGTTCCAGCGCGGCCCCAAGGTCGGGGAGGCGGTCCAGATCGACCACATCGTCCCGCTCGCCTACGCCTGGGACATGGGCGCCTACGGGTGGCCCGACGCCGAGCGGCTGCGCTTCGCCAACGACCCCGCCAACCTGCTGGCCGTCGACGGACAGGCCAACCAGGACAAGGGGGATGCGGCGCCCGCGCAATGGATGCCGCCGAACGCCGCGTTCGCCTGCCAGTACGCCATGCAGTTCATCGCCGTGTTGCGCGGCTACTCGTTACCGGTGGACCAGCCGTCGACGGGGGTGCTGCGTCAAGCGGCGGCCACCTGCCCGGCGGGCTAGCTGTACTGACCACGGACGTTGGTGACGGCGTGGCGTGGTGACATGACGAAGACCTCCGAGTGAAGTGCGAGCTGTCTAGGAACG
>NZ_LATC01000171.1:0-5829 GCF_001414075.1 Mycobacterium sp. UM_11
TGAAATGTCTTTGCCGCCAACATCATTTGCTGAAAACGTTCTGGGGCTGGCGCGACCAACAGCTGCCCGACGGCACGCTGATCTGGCGGCTGCCCGACGGGCATACCTACGTCACCACCCCGGGCAGCGCGCTGTTGTTCCCCAGCCTGTGCGCGCCGACCGGCGACGCCCCGGTTCAGACGGTCGTTGAGCGTTGCGGCGAACGCACCGCAATGATGCCGCGGCGCAACCGAACCCGCGCCCAGAACCGCGCCCACCGCGTCGCCGCCGAGCGTCGACACAACCGCGACGCCCGGTCGGCTACCCAACCCGCAACCCCCGGCCCCGCGCCGCCGGACGAGGACCCGCCGCCGTTCTGACTGCGGGACAAGGGTTCAAACGGACTTGGTGACGCCGACGTAGGAGAGCACCACGTCGGATTCGTCCGTCTGCTGGGTCAGGGTCGCATACGACCGGATGAACGACTGACCCACGCAGCCATCGATTTTGACGTGAAAGCCGGTGATGATGACGCGGGGATGTGGGCCCTTGAATTCCTTCCTGGTCACCGGCACGACGAGGATCACGCCGGGTTTGAGGCCGACGGTGACCACCCCGTTGAACGGCGTGGTCACCAGCGGGATGAAACCACCGGCCAACGGGAAGCCGATGCCCGGGTTGACGCCGGCGCTGCCCGCCATCGTGACGCCGTTGGACGTGCTCATGTCGATCCCGCAGCCGATTTCGTAGCCCACCTCGAGGACGCCGGCAGGGTTTTCGAGCCCTTCCAGCGAAGCGGCGAATGTTCCGCGAGAGAGATATTCGCGAGACGAGACCGCGGTCGTCAGCGGCGCTATCGGAGTCTGCGACTCGTCCTTCGCCCCGAGGGCCAAGACCCAGCCCTCGGGCGTCGTGAAGGTCACCGGGTCGGACGAGGGAATCCGCCCCTCATCGGGTGCCGCTGCGGAGGTAGCGGCGGCTTCTTCGGCGTCGGGATCCGCCAGCGTCCGAGGCGCCGGGATCGCCGACATGACGATGCACGACGCGAGGATCGCGGCGCGACGAACGACCACGGCTACCGGCCACACGACGACACCGTAGGTACGGCACGAGCACGGTCGCGAAATTTGCTGGCCGTCTCGCCGAAGTCGTTGTGCGTTCGTGACCGTTATGGGACCGGAAATCCCGCACCTGCCTCGTTTGCCAGGCCGGTAGAATCGTCAGCTTGGAGTAGGGGACGACAGGAGTGCCGCGATGAGAACTCACCCGCTTGTTCGCGGACTGCTGCTGGCCGCGGCGGTGGGCGTGATGACTCTGATCGCCGGCGCCGGCGCCGCCCGCGCGGATTCGGATGTCTTCGGGGCGCCGGGGCCGTCGCTCCTCGACCAATTGGTGACCTCGACCCCCGCGCTGACGGTCGATCCGTCCGACGAAGCCAAACCCTCGAGGGGCTCGAACGCCGTCGGCATGTTTTGCGAGAACCAATTCGCGCACTGCCACTAGACCCCGCGCCCGGGCAAATCGCCTGGCCAGGCCCGCCAAGATCGCCGGTGTGCCATGATGTCGGAGCTGTCAAGACATAGGGGAGCGGGCCGTGGATCTCAACTTGTCGATCGTTACGCGACCGGTCGAGCGCCTGATCGCTACGGCGCAGAACGGGCTGGAGGTCGTCCGCCTGGGGGGCTTGGAAACAGGTACCGTCCCGTCGCCGTCGCAGATCGTCGAGAGCGTACCGATGTACAAGCTCCGACGTTATTTCCCGCCGGACAGCCGGCCGGATAAACCGCCGGTGGGCCCGCCGGTGCTGATGGTGCACCCGATGATGATGTCGGCGGACATGTGGGACGTCACCCGCGAGGAGGGCGCGGTCGGCATCCTGCACGCCAACGGGATCGATCCGTGGGTGATCGACTTCGGCGAACCCGACAAGGTCGAGGGCGGCATGCGCCGCACCCTGGCCGACCACATCGTCGCGCTCAGTCAGGCCATCGACACGGTCAAGGAGACCACCGGCAGCGACATCCACCTGGTCGGGTACTCGCAAGGCGGCATGTGGTGCTACCAGGTCGCCGCCTACCGGCGGTCGAAGAGCCTGGCCAGCATCGTCACCTTCGGGTCGCCGGTGGACACCCTGGCCGCCCTGCCCATGGGCATCCCGGCGAACTTCGCCGCGCCCGCCGCCAACTTCATGGCCGACCACGTGTTCAGCCGGCTGGCCATCCCCAGCTGGATGGCGCGCACCGGCTTCCAGATGCTGGACCCGCTCAAGACGGCCAAGGCCCGGGTGGACTTCCTGCGCCAGCTGCACGACCGCGAGGCGCTGCTCCCGCGCGAACAGCAGCGCCGGTTCCTCGAGCGCGAGGGATGGATCGCGTGGTCGGGCCCGGCCATCTCCGAACTGCTCAAGCAGTTCATCGCCCATAACCGGATGATGACCGGCGGCTTCGCCGTCAACGGCCAGATGGTCACGCTCACCGACATCACCTGTCCCGTGCTGGCCTTCGTCGGCGAGGTGGACGACATCGGCCAGCCCGCGTCGGTGCGCGGCATCCGGCGGGCCGCCCCCGACGCCGAAGTGTACGAACGGACCATCCGCACGGGCCATTTCGGCCTGGTCGTGGGATCCAAAGCGGCGCAACAGAGTTGGCCGACCGTCGCCGAATGGGTGAAGTGGCTGTCCACCGGCGGCGACAAACCGGACAGCATCGACCTGATGGCCGACCAGCCCGAGGAGCACACCGACAGCGGCGTCGCGTTGAGCTCCCGGCTGGTGCACGGCGTCGGCGAGGTGTCCGAAGCCGCGCTCGGCCTGGTGCGCGGGGCGGCCAACACGGTGGTCGCGGCCAACAAATCCGTGCGCACCCTGGCCGTCGAAACGGCCCGCACGCTGCCGCGCCTGGTGCGGCTGGGACAGATCAACGACCACACGCGAATCTCGTTGGGCCGCATCATCGAAGAGCAGGCCCACGACGCCCCGCAGGGCGAGTTCCTGCTGTTCGACGGCCGCGTGCACACCTACGAGGCCGTGAACCGGCGCATCAACAACGTCGTGCGCGGCCTGATCGATGTCGGTGTGCGCCAAGGGGATCGGGTGGGCGTGCTGATGGAGACGCGGCCCAGCGCGCTGGTCGCCATCGCCGCGCTGTCGCGGCTGGGCGCGATCGCGGTGGTGATGCGGCCGGACGCCGACCTGGCCGCATCGGTCCGGCTCGGGGGAGTGACCGAGCTGCTGACCGACCCGCCCAACCTGGAGGCGGTGCTGGCGTCGGACCGCCAGGGGCTGCGGCAGGTGCTGGTGCTGGGCGGCGGCGAGGCGCGGGATCTGCACCTGCCCGACGACAGCGACGTCATCGACATGGAGCAGATCGACCCCGACGCCGTCGAGCTGCCCGGCTGGTACCGGCCCAACCCCGGCCTGGCCCGGGACCTGGCCTTCATCGCCTTCAGCGCGGCCGGGGGCGAGCTGGTGGCCAAGCAGATCACCAACTACCGCTGGGCCGTGTCCGCCTTCGGGACCGCCTCCACGGCGGCCCTCGACCGCCGCGACACCCTGTACTGCCTGACGCCGCTGCACCACGAGTCGGCGCTGCTGGTCAGCCTGGGCGGCGCGGTGGTCGGCGGCACCCGCATCGCGCTGTCGCGCGGCCTGGACCGCGACCGCTTCGTGCAGGAGGTGCGCCAGTACGGCGTGACGGTGGTGTCCTACACCTGGGCCATGCTCCGGGAGATCGTCGACGATCCCGCGTTCGTGCTGCACGGCAACCATCCGGTGCGGCTGTTCATCGGCTCCGGCATGCCGACCGGGCTGTGGGGACGGGTGGTCGACGCGTTCGCGCCGGCCCACGTCGTCGAGTTCTTCGCCACCACCGACGGGCAGGCCGTGCTGGCCAACGTGTCCGGCGCCAAGACCGGCAGCAAGGGCCGGCCGCTGCCCGGCGTCGGGCGCATCGAGCTGGGCGCCTACGACGCCGAGCACGATCTGATCCTGGAGAACGATCGCGGCTTCGTCGAGATCGCCGAGCCGAAGCAGGTCGGGGTGCTGCTGGCCGCGTCCAACGGCCCGATCGACCCGACGGCGTCGGTCAAGCGCGGCGTGTTCGCCGCCGGCGACACCTGGATCTCGACCGAGTACCTGTTCTACCGCGACGACGACGGCGACTACTGGTGGGCGGGCCGGCGCGGCTCGGTGGTGCACACCGCCCGCGGCCTGGTGTATCCGGAGTCCGTGACCGACGTGCTGGGCTGTGTCAACGGTGTCGACCTCGCGGTGACCTACAACGTGCCGGTGGGCGACCGGGAAGTCGCGGTCTCGGCGGTCACGCTGCTTCCCGGCGCCAGCATCACCGCGGCCGACCTGACGGACGCCGTGGCGAAGATCCCCGTCGGCGTGGGCCCCGACATCGTCCAGGTATGCCCGGAGATGACGTTGAGCGCGACCTACCGTCCGACCGTCAGCGCCCTGCGCGCCGCCGGGATTCCCAAACCGGGCCGCCACGTTTGGCATTTCGACGCCGAGGGCAACTTCTTCCGCAAGCTGACCCCGGGCGTGCGGGCGGCGCTGAGCGGGCGTGCCGATGGTTGACGATTCGCTGCTGAGCATCCTGGTGTGCCCGGCCGACCGCGGCCCGTTGCTGCTCATCGACGACGAGCTGTACAACCCGCGGCTGCGCCGGGCCTACCGCATCGAGGACGGCATCCCGGTGCTGCTCGTCGACGAGGCCCGCGACGTCGACGACGACGACGAGCACGCGCGGCTCATGGCACGAGGCCGTCCGGCAGATCCCCGGTGAGGTAGCGCTGCAGGTTCGGCGCGATGGTCCGCGCGACCTGCTCGGCCGGCAGCGACGCGAACGGCTCGAACTGCAGGATGTAGCGCGCCAGCACCACGCCCACCAGCTGCGACGCCACGAATTGGACGCGGAGGATTCCGCTTCCGGGCGGATTGTCAACGCGCGCACCGACTTCCACCGCGATCACGTCCTCGATGAACGTGCGGAACAGGTTGACCTCCGTGCCGGCCAGGATGGACCGCAGCGTGGCGACGAAGGCCGTGCCGATCTCGGAGTCCCACAGCGGCAACAACATCGACGGCAGCCGGTAGCCGATTTCGTCGATCGGCACCTCGCGCAGCGGGCCGATGATGTCCATCGGATCGATCGGGATGTGCACGGCCGCGGCGAACAGCTTCTCCTTGGTGCCGAAGTAATGGTGCACCAGTGCCGAATCGACGCCGGCCGCCGCCGCGACCGCGCGGATCGAGGTGTTGCCAATCCCATTGGTGGCGAACAGCTCTCGCGCGCACGCAAGGATGCGATCGCGGGTGTCGGAGCTGCCGGCCGGCCGCCCGGGCCGCCGGCGCCCGGCTTTAGCAACGGCCACTAGCTGGTCCGCCGCCGCAGCGTCGCGGCCGCAAGACACAGTGCCGCCAGCGCGAACCCCAGCACGACGACGATGTCGCGCACCGCGATGTAGGTCAGCTGCGGGTGCGCGCCCACCTGTTGCAGCGCCTCCAGCGCGTAGCTGGCCGGCATCACGTTGCTGACCCACTGCAGCCAGTGCGGCATCACCGCCCGGGGCACGATGATGCCGGCCAGCAACAGCTGCGGCACCATCACCAGCGGGATGAACTGCACGGCCTGAAACTCGGTGCGGGCGAACGCGCTACACAACAGGCCCAGGCCCACGCCGAGGACGGCGTTGACGATCGCGATCGCGAACACCCACGCCGGGCTGCCGGCGGTGTCGAAACCGAGCAACCAGAACGACACGATGCAGGCCAGAACTGCCTGCGCCGCAGCGGCCGTCGAGAAGGCCGTGCCGTAGGCCATCAGCCTGTCTCTTATACACATC
>NZ_LATC01000172.1:0-5750 GCF_001414075.1 Mycobacterium sp. UM_11
ACCAACACCCCGTGCACGGTGTGGTTGGCGGCCAGTTCCGGCAGCGTCGGCATCGCGGCCAGGGCCGCGGTGTAGGCCGTGGCCGCGGTCTCGTGTTGGGCGGCCGCCGCCGCGCTGTGCGCGCTGGCCCGCGTCAGCCACGCCAGGTAGGGCGCGTGCGCGGCCGCGTAGGACTCCGCGCTGGGTCCCTCCCAGGCCCCGGCCTGCGTCGCGGCCACGACGCCGCTGAGTTGCGCTGCGGCCGAGGCGTATTCGGTGCTCAGCTCGGACCATGCCCCCGCCGCCGCCAGCAGCGACGCCGGACCGGGGCCGCTACTGAGCAGGGCGGAGTGCACCTCCGGTGGCGAGGCCATCCAGATCGGCGCCGTCATAGCTACTCCTCGGACTGGAAGGCTTACCAGGCAGAGGAGAGCTTAATGAATATGATTTTCGTTATCAACTCGGCGGTCGTTGCGTCCCCGCGCTACACCAGCGGGCGCCCCGTCCTGATCCGGCGGTCGAGGTCGAGAAGCAGGACGTTGAAGGGGAAGCGCCGGACGAACCGCGGCAGGCGGCGGTTCACCAGGGCCAGCGCCGCGATGAGCCTGTCGAAGCGCCGTTGCCTGGTGGCGTCCCAGGGCAGCCGCATCTCGTCGCGAAACCGTTGCGGCAGAAAGCCCGTGGTGATCAGCAACGCGAGGTTGTCCGAGGCGCGCTGCAGCCGGCGCGGCAGCGTCAGCCCCCGGATGCGGTTGGCGGCGATGGGATAGAGGTACTCGCGCACCGCGTCGTCGATGTGCACCTTGGCCAGCGACTCCTGCCAGTACCGGTCGAACGCCGCCCGGTCCGCGGGCCACATCTCCGGCGGCACCTGCAGGGTGGTGGCCAGCGCCATGCCCTCGCGGTAGTGGCGATCGGCGTCCTCGCCGTCCAGCTCGCCGATGAACATGCGGTAGATGTCGACCCCGCCCTTGTACAGGCAGGCCCCCACCCAGAGCTGCAGGTCGGGGTCGAAGGCGTTGTAGGACACCGAGCTGTCCGGGGTGGAGTAGACCTGCGCGTGGGCCCGGTTCACCGCCCGGCGGAAGGCGTCCTTCTGCGCGTCGGTGCCGTTGGTCGCCACCGCCAGGTAGGTGAAGGTGGTGCGTGCGCGCTTGATCGGGTGCAGGTCGACGCGGCCGCTTTCGACGCGGCTCTCCATAACGCCGTATCCGACACCGGGGCGCGCCAATTGCATGATCACGTTGGCGGGGCCGGCCAGCAGCGCCACCCCCATCAATCCCTCGTCGATGCCGAGCCCCCGCCGGCGCCGGCGCGCGGGGGACCGCCGGGGCGGATCGGCGATCGCGCGCTCGACGTGACGGGCCGGTTCGCGAACAGCCTCGGGTATTGCCATGGTGAGATCCCTCCAGCGGCGCCGTCGCTAATCTGCGAACGCGTGTTTCCTGATATTGTCGCGGCGCCGCGTTGGTGTCAAGATGGTTCGCATGAACCCGTCGGGCGCACGGCCCTACCGCGGCGTCGAGGCCACCCAGCGGCTGGCCGCACGCCGCAACCGGCTGCTGGCCGCGGGCCTGGAGTTACTGGGCGCCGAGGAGCAGAGCGTCGCGGCGGTCACCGTTCGCGGCGTGTGCGGGCGGGCCGGGCTGGCGGCCCGGTACTTCTACGAAAGTTTCGCCGACAAAGACGAATTCGTCGCCTCCGTGTTCGACTCGGTGGTCGCCGAGCTGGCCGCCACCACCCAGGCCGCGGTGGCGGCCGTGCCGCCGGACGAGCAGACCCGCGCGGGCATGGCCAACATCGTGCGCACCATCGCCGACGACGCCCGGGTGGGGCGCCTGCTGTTCAGCACGCAGCTGGCCGATCCCGTGATCGTGCGCAAGCGCGCCGAATCCAGCGCGCTGTTCGCCATGCTGTCGGGCCAGCACGTCGGAGCCGCGCTGCGGATGCCGGCGAACGACCGGATCAAGGCCGCGGCGCACTTCGTGGTCGGCGGCGTCGGCCAGACCATCAGCGCCTGGCTCGCGGGTGACGTCCGGCTCGAACCGGACCAGCTCGTCGACCACTTGGCCGCGCTGCTCGACGAACTCGCCGAGCCCGACCTGTACCGGCTGCAGACGGCGGCCGAGTCGCGAGCGGACTCCTGAGGCGCGGTCTCAGACGGGACTGACGGCGGGCCACCCGGTGGTGGCGGTCAGCGAGAAGTCGCGCAACGCCCGCGAAATGTGTTGCCGCAATTGGTCGTTCGAGTTCGGGCGGCCCAGCTCGTAGGCCAGGAAGGAGACGAACACCCGGCCGTGCACCCGCCCCGACAGCAAGGCCAGCGCACCGTTGGTGCTGTACATCGTCGCGGTGGTCACCCCCGGGTACACCGTCTTCATCGCGAAGTGGTCGGCGTCCGTGCCGTCCGGGGTGTTGACGGCCGGGTCGAGCGACCCGAGGTTGGACGACACCACGGTGACCGCGCTCCCGGTGACCACGCCGATCAGTCGCCGCATTACCCGTTTGGGGATCAGCGGAACCAGTGGCAGCAACGCCCAGCGCTCGTCGGGCTCGTCCTGGTGCCGGGACAGCGCGTCCTTGATACCGGTGCGGATCCCGCTCAGGTCGGTCGTCGCGGGCGCGGGGTCCACCGCGATATCGACGTTGACGACGGCGTTGGCCCGGGTGTCGCCCGTTGTGCGCTCGTTGACCGGCATGCCCACGTTGACCGTGCCGTCGGCGGCGACCCGGCCCACCCGCCGGGCCAGGTGCGCCGCCAACCCCGCGAGCAGCGCGTTGCTGGTGCCGCCCAGGGCGCTCGCGCGGGCATCCCACTCGTCGGCGTCGACGAAGACCGTCGCCATGGGGAGCGTGATGGGCTTGTCGGGTCCGGTGGGCGGCGCCGGCCGCTTCTTGGCCGCGCCGGGGGCGGCGCCCCGGCCGGCCCGGGCCATGCGTGCCGCCGCGAGCACGGCGCGGCCCACATCCGTTGTGTCGCGGGCGGTTTGGCGCGCATCCTCGCGCAGCGCCCGCCACCGCGGCCGCGATCCCGCCGGGGGCCAGTCGATCGCGTCGTCGCGGCCGCACGCCGCGTCCGCCAACGCCTCGCACAGCCCGACGCCGTCGGTGAGCGTGTGGGTGACCACCAGGCTCACCGCCGCGCCCCCGTCGGTGAGCGGGAGCACCGCAAGGTGCCAGCCGGGCCCGCGCTCGGCGTCCGGCCGCCTACCCGCCTGCTCGTCCAGCCAGGCGTCGATGTCGTCGCGCGGCCGGGGCGTCGCGACGATCTCCAGGTCCGACTGGTGGGTTGGGGCGACCCAGCGGTGCCGGCCGAACGGCAAGGGCGACCGTTCGATGCGGCGGCGCAATCGGCCCCGACCGAGGTGGTGGTGGAAGGCGCGCAGACCGTTGAGGTCCACGGCGCGGTCGTACACCCAGATCGTCTGCACCACACTGGTGGTGGCCGTCGCCCGCTCACCGAGGAAAAGGGTCTGGTCGGCCAGATCCAGCAGGTTGCTCACGCCTAGGCCGCCTCGTCGTCGTTGCGGGTGGGCGCGTCCGCGCGCGGCTCGCCGGTGGCCGCATCGATGGCGCGGGCGAAGGTCTCGTCCAGCGTCGCGATGTAGCGGTCCACCGACTCGCGCGCGATCGCGTTGTCCGGGAAGGACATCGTGACCGTGGTCTTTTCCGCGTGCCGGTTGATCCACATGTTGATCCCGCCGTGGGACAGGCTGTCGCCGTAGGTGCCGAAATTGGTCTCCGCCCACAGCCCGGCGAGGGGGATCTTGCGAAAGTCGAGGAAAGACAACATCATCGGCAGCCGCGTGGGCAACTTGATGCCCAGCTCGTCGGGCGTCGCCAACTCGATCAGCCGCTCGACCGGGACACCGGCGAGGTCCTTGGCCGCGTCGAAGGACTTCTGCGCGGCCCGGGCCGCCTCGGCGAAGGTGGTGCCGCCGGTCGGCACCGTGACCGGGACCAGGCTGGCGAACCAGCCCACGGTCATGGTGTCGACGCCCGGCGTGCGGGTGTCGCGGGCCGTGAACCCGTGATAGACGGCCCCGCCGGTCAATTCCCGCTCGGCCAGCGCCGTGCAGGCCAGCACCCCGCCGATGAACCGGGCACCGGCCGCGCCGCAGGCGGCGTCGAAAGCCTCGGTCTGTGCGGCGTCCAACAGATCGACGGTCACCAGGTCGCCCCTGCTGCTGGCCCAGGTGTCCCCAAGCGGCAGGGGGAAGCTGGGCCAGTCGCCGTCGGTGTCGCGAGCGAACGCGATCCAGTCCTTGATCTCCGAAGACGACAGCGTCAGCCCGGCGACCCGTTCGCGCTGACGGGCGGTGTAGTCCCGGTAGCTCGTGGCCTCGGGCAGCGCGCTCGGCTGCCGCCCCCGCGCGAGTTCCTGATAGGCCAGGTGGATGTCGACGAAGATGACGCCGGCCGACAGGCCATCGATGTGCAGGTGGTCGACGCTCGCATAGAACGTGAAGTAGTCGGCGTGCTGGACGACGCCGTAGGTGAAGGAACCCCATTCGAGCGTTCCGGGGGTCGTCGTCAGGACGTGGGTGCGCACCTCGTCGACGGTCTGGTTCCCGAACGAGACGGGAACGAAGTCGATCAGGGCGGGGTCGGCGATCGCGTGACGCACGATGACGCCGTTATTGAATTCATACCAACTGTGGTAGGTGTCGTGGCGGCGGACATGCGCGTTGACCGCCGCGGTCATCGCCGGGATGTCGCACGTGCCGGGAATGTCCCAGGAGACGATCATCAGGCGTGGTAGCTCCCGGTTCATCGCCCTGCCATGGAAGGCCGCCCAGAGGTGTTGAGCCTGTTGGTAACTCGGAGCCAGATCGCTTGGCTGCGCGGCGCGGGCCGCCTCATGCGACGACGGCGTGGCCGTCCACATGGTGAGCGGACCGCGGGCCGGCTGCCATTCGTAGATGTTACCGAGTGCGACCATTGACTCAGTCCTCATTCCGTGCTGCGGACGTTCTGGCGCGGCGTGGGAGGAGCCGAGAAGCCGTGCGGCGAAGGACATTCCGCGCAGCATGAATCCAGTTATGTGTTGGGATTCTTCGACGCGTGCGTTGGGCTGAACTTACGGCGTCGCTTGCACCCCCCTGTGTCGCTGCTATTGGACGGTAGTCGAGGAAGGGGGCGTTTACCCGGTTTTTCCAAGATTCGCAATTTCGTGTGTCGCCGCCGTCGTGGCAGTAGTGTGCTCCACTCGCGCCAGAGCGCCGGGCCAAACCCGCACGGCCTCAGGGGAACAGCGGCAGCTGCCAGAGGTGCATCTCGGGATCCAGCAACCACAGCCGCATCATGGTGAGCCGTATCAGCCGCTGCGCGCTGAAGATCATGAAGGCCGCCAGCGGCACCTCGATCAGCAGCGCCGTGGCGATCGACAGCCACACGTCCTTGGGCCCGGCGGTCATCAGGTCGAACCACGCGTCGCAGATCAGCAACACCCCGGTGGTGAACGCGGCGGGGACCAGCAGTTGACGGCGCAGGTACCCCAGCGTCGCCGTCGCCACCATGAACGACACCAGCAGAATGTCGAAGCCGACCCAGGTGAGTGGCCAATTATGCGCGACGTAATTCTCCGGCAGCGTCACCGACAGGTACCCCAGCCAGGGCACCATCGCCATCGAACCGCCGACCATCAGGCTCAGCCGGATGCGCCGCACCCGGGCCAGCAGCGCCGGATCGATCAGGTCGCTCACCGGTTGCTCGAGCCGCTTGATGAGCAGCCGTCGCTGCTCGGGCGTGAGGCTGTCTCTTATACACAT
>NZ_LATC01000173.1:0-5474 GCF_001414075.1 Mycobacterium sp. UM_11
GATGTGTATAAGAGACAGGATCGTCACCCCGGACAGCGGCGCTTCGGCGGACAACCACCCGGCCGCCATCGCACGGGCGGTCAGCGCCATCACGCGTCGTCCCGAACTCCACCGTCGCGTCTCCGCGCGGCGCCGCGCCGAGGACTTCACCTGGCATCGCGCGGCGGCGGGCATGCTGGCCTCGCTGGGGGCCGCCGACGGCGACGCCGAACACACGGCTTAGAAGTCGGAGGCCGCCCACGACCCGGGCGGGTAGGGCGGCACCGTGCCGGCGAACGCGCCGTCGGTAAGCCTGCACAAGGTGTCGGAAATCGTTCCGGCATTGGCCAATACCTTCGGGTCCCCGCCGGGCGCGAGGCGCGCGACCACCGCCTGCCAGGAATAGCCGACGCCGCCGTGCTCGTACCAGAGGAACCAGTCGGCGTCGCGATGGCCGGCGCGGATCAGCCGGCGGAACGGCAGTGTCGGGTCGCTGACCGAGTCGGTCGCGTTGAACGGCGCGCCGATGTCGGCGATGGGCGGTAGCAGCTTGAGCAGCTCCGGCGGCACTTGCGACAAGTGCTGCACTTCTTGAACGGGCGTCGTCAGCGCGCACTGGGTGTTTGGTACCGCCTGGGCCGGGACCGCCGTTGCCAGGACCGCCGTGACCGCAACACATCCGGTCATTCCGTAGCTGATGCGCGCCACGATCCGCTCCATCTGCTCTGCCGCCCCTCAGCACACTACGCCCGGCCGATAGGGTCGATCGAGTGAACGCCCGAGATCAGGTGTTGATCACCGCCGCGGAATTGGCCGACCTCATCGAGGCCGGCGAACCGCTCACCATCCTCGACGTCCGTTGGCGCCTCGATGAACCCGACGGGCGGCCCGCCTACCTTCAGGGTCACATACCGGGCGCGGTGTATGCGTCCTTGGAGGACGAACTCAGCGACCACGCCGTCGCCGGACGCGGCCGCCACCCGCTGCCCTCGGGGAGCGATCTGCAGGCCGCCGCGCGCCGATGGGGCGTCCGGCAGGACGAGCCGGTGGTGGTCTACGACGACTGGAACCGCGCCGGTTCGGCGCGGGCCTGGTGGGTGTTGACGGCGGCCGGTCTGCCGAACGTCCGCATCCTGGACGGCGGCCTGGGGGCCTGGCGATCGGCCGGCCGGAGCCTCGAAACCGGCGAGGCCACACCGCAACCCGGGAATGTGACGGTGCCCCATGATGATCTGTATGCGGGGGCCCTACCCACCCTGACCGCCGAGCAGGCCGGCGCGGGCGGCGTGACGTTGCTCGACGCGCGGGCACCCGAACGTTTCCGCGGCGAAGTCGAGCCGCTCGACCCGGCCGCCGGGCACATCCCCGGTGCCACCAACCTGCCGAGCACGGCCGTCCTGGCCGCCGACGGCACGTTCGGCGGCGAAGAGGCGCTCCTGCGACTGCTCGCCGACCGCGGGATCGAACGGGATGCCGCGGTGGGCGCCTACTGCGGATCCGGCGTGACCGCCAGCGTCACGGTCGCCGCCCTGGCGGCGGCGGGCCGGGACGCGGCGCTGTTTCCCGGGTCGTGGTCCGAGTGGTGTGCGGACCCGGGCCGCGCGGTGGCCGTCGGCACCGAGTAGCGGTTCAGGCGCCCGTCCAGCTCCGCAGGAAAGCGGCGGTTACCCGGGCGGCGTTGTTCGCCGCGATCCGCTTGTAGCAGAAGAACTGAAACGGAAAGCCCGGCAGGTGAAGCGGATCACCCGGCCCGTCGGTGATGCCCCGGATGCCCAGGAATGGGACGCCGTGCGCGTCGGCCACGGTCTGCGCGGCCGCGGTCTCCATGTCGGTTGCGGCATAGGCCGGGTCCGACGTCGAGACGATGCGCATGTTGCTGATCAGGGCGCTTCTCACCCAGGGGCCCGCCGCCTGCCGAAGGTTGCCGATATACCGCAGCGACCGATCGGGCGCGCTGCGCGGCTGACAGCCGAACACGTCCCCGCCGTTCGGGATGCACGGAAACGCCACGCCGTTGTTGTTGTCCCAGCTGCATCCGTCGCCCCCAACGACGATCCGCGGCCGTCGCCGCAAATCGATCCGGTGGGTGACGCTTTCCAGTGCGACGGAAAGCTTCCCGGCCTCGGCCAGCATGCCGGGGTCAACCGCGCGGAATGTGGCGCCGTTGTCCAACGTCCACCGCGCCGGAACGGCGACGTCGGCGATGCTGGTGCGGCCCGCCCCACCGGCGACGCCCGAAAACACCACGGCGGCAATGGAATCGCGAGGGAAGCGGGTGAGCGCGGCCTCGGTGGTGTCGACGGCGTTCACCAGGCCGATGCCGGTCATCGCGACGATCACCCTCTTGCCGGCGATCGAGCCGAGATAAAAGCGCCGCCGGTCGGCGATCACCACCGGATCGGCATCGAGCGTGGTGTGGGACAGCACGGCGTCGGCCTCGCCCGGAAAGGCGGACAGCACCAGCGTGCGCCGCTCCCCATCTACACCCACCGCATCAGTAAACGCCACGAGACGGCGTGGCTTGGCCGATTCCGGTCCCCCATGCGCACGTCAACGGCTAATCTCAGCGGCGTTGCAGCCGACCGGGGGGCGCGGCCCACGGAGGAGTCCCGCACATGCTCGAAGTGATCGAACGAACGCCCGGCCGCGAATCCCACCAGCCTCCGGTGCTATTCGTGCACGGGGCGTGGCACGGCGCCTGGTGCTGGGACGAGCACTTCCTGGACTACTTCGCGGACAAGGGCCACCGGGCGCTGGCGCTGAGCCTGCGCGGTCACGGAAGCAGTCCGGCGCCCAGATCCATGCGGTTGTGCTCGATCGCGGATTTCGTCGCCGACGTCGCATCCGTTGCCGACGGACTGGGCGAACGGCCGGTGGTGGTCGGGCATTCCCTGGGCGGCTTCGTGGTGCAGAAGTATCTGGAGTCACACGAGGCTGCGGCCGCCGTACTACTCGCCTCCGCACCCCCGAACGGCATCCTGGGGTTCCTGGCGCGCCGGTTCAAGCGGCACCCGTGGTACACCGCCAGCGGCCTGGCGATGACCAGGTCGCTGCGCGGTGTCGGCGCCACGCCGGAATTGGCCCGCGAAACCTTCTTCTCGCCGTCGCACTGCGAAGCCGACGTTGCGCGCTATGCCGCGCAACTCTGCGAGGAGTACGCCCTGAGGATCGCGATCGACATGCTCTGGCATGACCTGCCCAGGCCCCACCTCGTCACCGCCCCGCTGTTGGTGTTGGGCGCCGAAGACGACGTGTGCTTCACCCAACGGGAAGTCCACGCCACCGCGGCCGCCTACGGCACGCAAGCCGAAATCTTCCCTAAGATGAGCCACGACATGATGCTCGACCCTGGCTGGCTCGCCGTCGCCGAACGAATCCACGCATGGATCGAAACATGCGTGCCCGCAACGCAATGACCGGCCGGCTGGACGGCAAGGTCGCGATCATCACCGGCGCGAGCACCGGCCTGGGACCCGTGCTCGGCTCGCGCTTCGTCTCCCAGGGCGCCAAGGTCTTGCTGGCCGCGCGACGCGAAGAGCTGGTGCGCGCCGCCGCCGAAGCGGCCGGTCCCGGGGCCATCGCGATGCGCGCGGACGTGACCGACGAGCGCGACGTCGCCGCCATGGTGTCGCGAGCCGTCGACGAGTTCGGCCATGTCGACATCTTGTGCAACAACGCCGCCGCCCCCGGGCAGGACCGCTGGATCTGGGAGCAGACCCTGGACAACTGGAACGCCACCATCGCCATCGACGTGACCGCGGCGATGCTGTGCACCCGCGAAGTGCTCAACCAGTCGATGCTCGCGCGCCGTCGCGGCGTCATCCTCAACTTCTCCTCCACGGCAGGCTATTCCGGCGTCGTCCGCAAGAGCCACTACGTCACCGCCAAGGCCTCCCTTCGGGCCTTCACGAAGACGGTCGCGCTGGAGGTCGGCCCCTATGGCATCCGCTGCAACTGCATCGTGCCCGGCGCCATCGACACCGAGCTGTGGCGTCGATGGGTGCAGCGCACGGCCGAAGAGCAAGGGGTCGACGTCGCCGCCCAACGCGAGAAAGCCCTCAAAGGGGTTGCGCTGCGCGACATTTCCTCGCCCGACGACGTCGCCAACCTCGCGCTGTTTCTGGCCAGCGACGAAAGCCGGACCATCACCGGCCAATCGATCCCCGTCGACGCCGGGGGGTACATGCAGGGATGAGCGCCCCACGACTCTCCGTGGCCACGCCCGTGGTGACGATGTTCCCGAAGGCCAGCGGCGACTGGGAGAAGGACGCCTCGATCGAGGACCTGGCCCTTATCGCCGAGGCCGCGGATCGGCTCGGCTATCACCACCTGACCTGCAGCGAACACATCGCGCTGCCCGCGGCCGAGACGCACCGCCGCGGCACCCGTTACTGGGATCCGCTGGCCACGTTCGGCTACCTGGCGGCGCGCACGCAACGAATTCGGTTGGCCACCAACGTGCTGGTGCTCGGATACCACCATCCGCTCGAGATCGCCAAGCGCTACGGCACGCTGGACAAGGTCAGCAACGGCAGGCTCATCCTCGGGGTCGGCGTCGGCAGCCTGAAGGAGGAGTTCGAGCTCCTCGCCGCGCCCTTCGACGACCGCGGACCGCGGGGCGACGACGCGCTCAGGGCGCTGCGCGCGTCGCTGTCGGCGCCCGAACCCGCCTACCGCGGCGAGTTCTATTCGTTCGGCGGCATGGTGGTCGACCCCTGCGCGGTGCAGGACCGGGTCCCGATCTGGGTGGGCGGGCGCACGCTACGGTCGTTGCGCCGCGCCGCGACCCTGGCCGACGGCTGGGCGCCCTTTGCCGTGAGCCTGTCCGAAGCCCGAGACTGGTTGCGCCGCTTCGAGCTTCGGCCGGGGTTCGAGGTCGTCCTGCCGACTGCCGCTGCGCTGGACCCGATCAACGAGCCGGAGCGCACCCGCGACGCCGTCGGCGAGGCCGCCGAGCACGGCGCCACCATCGTGCCCGCCGTCTTCCGCCACACCTCGCTGCAGCACTACCTGGACAGCCTCCAAGCGCTGTCCGAGTTGCACTCACCCGGCGGCGCCGCGTGATTCGGGTCAGGGCGGGCATATTCAGCCTCACCGCGCCGGCCGACGACGACGGCAGCTATCTGCGCTGGCACCTGCTCGATCACATGCCCGAGCAGTATCAACTGCCGGGCATCGTCCACGGGCTGCGCTGGATCGCCGACGGCGACTATCCCCAACACCGCCTGGCGGCCGACGGTCCGCTGGGCGAGATCGGCAACGCGGTGCACTACCTGGTGAGCGATCCCGTCGAGGAGACCTTCGACGACTTCGTCGCGCTCGGACGCGCGCTGCGCGAGAACGGTCGGTTCCCCGTCGTCCGCCCGTCCCTGCAAGTGGCCGGGCTGCGCCTGCTGCAGTGGCGATCCTCGCCGCGGGCGCTGATCTCCCCCGAGGTGGTGCCGTTTCGGCCGCCCCGCGGCGAGGATCGCCACTGCAGCAGGCGCAGCCCGGCC
>NZ_LATC01000174.1:0-5289 GCF_001414075.1 Mycobacterium sp. UM_11
ACCGACCGCGATCGGCGCGCGTATCACCGCCAATGACCCGCAGCTGTTGCTGGCCCACGGTTACGACCACAACTGGGTGATCAACCGCGGCGACAACGCCGGGCTGGTGCAAGCGGCCAAGGCCGAGGACCCGCGAACGGGGCGCACGCTGACTGTCTCCACCACCGAGCCCGCTGTGCAGTTCTACACGTCCAACTTCCTTGAGGGGGCGTTCACGGGCACCAGCGGGCACATCTACCGGCAGGGCGCCGGATTCACGATGGAGACTCAGCACTACCCGGACTCGCCGAATCACCCGAACTTCCCGACCACCACGCTCAACCCCGGCCAGACCTACGATTCGACAACGGTTTTTGCCTTCGGCACGCAATGAGAGGCGGTGCCGGCGCCCTCGGTCGGAGAATGTCCCGGTCACAGCGGTAATTTGCGTTGCGCCGGGGGTGGGCGGCTTTAATCGTGATGAACTCTCGCAGCAACTACGAGGAGCTTTTGATGACCTACCGCCGTCTTGCCTGGGCGCTCGGCGCGGTGGTGGCGGCGGCCGTCGTCATTCCCGTCGCCGCACACGGCGAGCCGCCGACGAAGTGCCTGACCAACACTCAGACGGGCAAGCAGGTCTACGTGCCCTGCGACCTGCTCAACGCCGGCGCCAATTTCCCGCCGGGGCAGCGTTGCCCACCACCGCTCGAGCAGTACCCGAAAGACGTGGCGGACTGGTGTGGCGAAGGGCCGGGCCTGGCGAGCACCACGCCCACGACTCCCACGAGCCCGACGACTCCCACGACTCCCACGAGCCCGACGACTCCCACGAGCCCGACGAGCACGACGAAGCCGACGAGCACGACAAGCCCCACGAGCTCCGCGACCCCGACGACGACCCCCACGGCCCCCACCACCTCGACGAGCGCATTGAAAACGGCGGGTCCGGGCAACGCCCAGTGACGAAGCCCTAACCGGGCGGCGCGGTGACGACGATCGATTCCTGCCCGATCTTCCAGGCCGTCATGAACGTGGCGATGCTGACCTTCGTGTTGGCGTGATCGGCGTAGGGGTCGTTGAGGTGAACCACGTCGGAGTTGGTGTCGATGCCGGTGACCACCAGCAGATGGTCGGCCGAGGTGCGCTGGTCGTTGGAATTCAAGATGGTTCCGGAGTTGACCCACGCGATGACCTTGCGGTTGGCGCCCAGGTACTGCTCCAGCGACGACAGCCCCACCTCTTCGGGGTGCTTGTCATAGGTCATGTGCGACTTGATGCCGTAGTGGTCGAGTAGCACCACCGTGTCGGCCATGTCGATGCCGCCATTCGGGCCATCGTGAGCCGGGTCGCCGGTGGGGGCGTAAATCGGGCCGTTGCGGATCGACGAGGGCGTCTGCTGCGCCAGCTTGATGATCTGCTGCTCAGTCGGGGAGTGGCCGGTGACCTCGCCAACCACGTCGGCCACGGACGCCAGCCCGCAATTGTCCTCGTACGACTGCTGCTGCCAGAACTGGGCGGCCGCGTCGGGGTCGCCGTACACGCCGCTGGCAATCGTCGTGGCCCTCGGCGGGCCGGCATCGGCCCGGCCGGTGCCGGCGGTAGCCGACGTCGCCGCCGCGCGCATCGACGACGGCGCGGCGCTGCACGAAGACAGCGTCGATACGCTCGCGATACCGATGCAGGCGGCCGCCAGGGCGGTGGGTACCGCGGCCGCGATCCGAGAGTCGAACATGTTGCCTCGCAAAGGCCGGTCGAACTACCGATTGGTCAGCAACGTAGCACCGCCAGCAAACCCGCGCAGCGCAAATAGCCGCGGCGGCGACCCTCAGTTGCCCGCCTCGATCGCCGCGACGCGCGCGGCCGCGTCGGGTCCGCAGAACCGCTGCAGGTCCACTCCGCCCGCGGCCAGCAGGTCGTCGATGCGGCGTTTGAGGTCGCCCGACGACAGGTGCGCGTACAGGTTGGCCCCGGGGCACGAGGTCGACGCCAGGTCCCGATGGCCCGCCAAGGTGGTGGTCGCGACGCGAAAGGTCTGCGCCGCCCAGGCGAAGGCGCGGGCCGCCCCGACAAGCTGCGCCTCGGGCACGGACTCTTGATCGAAGTCGCCCTCGCAGAGAACCAGGAAGTGCCCCGTCGTGTCGTAGTCCGTCGCCGTGTCGCCCGCGAGCTCGGTACTGCGCAGCTCGTAGATGTTGCCGTTGCGGTCGACCCCGACGTGATAGGCGATGTCGATCCACCCGTGTTCGTCCTGGTGGTAGCGCTGGTCCTGTCGGAGGTGGCTTGGTGCGTTGCGGTTGTCGCCGAGGACCACGGCCTCGTGGTGCAGGGTCATGCGGGTGATGGTGTGACGCCGGCCGCCGGAGCGGGCCGGCCGGGCGCCCCAGGCGTCCCGACACAACAACAGGGCCGAGCTGGCGCTCATCAGGCGGGCATCGGCCCTCGACGTCGCCCGCGCGGCCGCCGCAACGTCCGTCGGTGCCGTCCTCGAGTGGGTGCCGACCACGGCCGCCGCACCGACGCCGCCGGCCAGTCCTAGCATCTGGCGGCGGCTGACGACGGCCGGCCGACCCCGCGCGGGCTCACACACGCTTCATCACGATACGGTGATCGGCGCCGCAGAACGCCGTGATTGCGTTACCGGGCGAAGCTGTTGGCTCGCAGGTGCATTCGCGACGGGATCGGCACTACGCTTTGGGCGTAGGGAGGCGGCGATGGGACGGGCCAGCGCGTTTGGCGACAGCTCGCTTGGCGGCTTGCCCTTCGGTAGGCGGAAAGCCATCGCGGTGGGAGCCGTCGTGGTCGCGCTCGTGGCGGGTTGCTCGCGCGGCGATACGGCGCACACCGCGCCGAGCGTCAGTCCGACGACGACACCGCCGGCCGCGGTGTTCACCCCCGTACCCTCGGCGCCCGCCAAACCGCCCGATGCCGCAACCGCCGCCGCTTTCGCCAAGGTCTCCAAGCTGATCAACGACGCGATTGCGGCGAACCGGCTGCCGGGCGCGGTGCTTGCCGTCGGGCACGGGGGACAGGTCGCCTTCCAGCAGGCCTACGGCTCGCGCAAGCTCGCGGGCGAACCCGGACTGGACGGGTCGCCGGCACCCGCGGAGCCGATGACCGAGGACACCGTCTTCGACATGGCGTCGTTGACGAAGATCCTCGCCACGACGACCGCGGTCATGCAGCTTTACGAACAAGGCAAGGTCGGGCTCGACGATCCCGTCGGGCAATACCTGCCCGACTTCGACGCCGGGAACGATCCGCGCCGCGCGACCGTGACCGTTCGCATGCTGCTCACGCACACCTCGGGCGAAACGGGGGACGTCAACCTTGGCGATCCGTGGGGATTGGACGGGGCCGACAAACCCGAAGGCGTTCACCGCGCACTCACCACGCCGCTGGAGTCCGATCCCGGTCAGGGTTTCCGGTACTCCGACATCAACTTCATCCTGCTCGGTGCGTTGGTCGAGAAGGTCACCGGCGACACCTTGGACGACTACGCCCAACGACACGTGTTCGAACCGTTGGGAATGACCGACACCCGCTACCTTCCCGCGGCCAAAGCATGCGGCCCGCACACGACGATCGGATCCGCGGTCGCCTGGACCGCCGCGCCGCCCGACCGGACGCAGGACGACTGTTCGGCCGGCACGTGGAACGTCAATCTCTTGCCGCGCGTGGCGCCGACCGCGCGTGACGAGGAGGGGCGATCCGATCCGAGCGGGAATCCCGATCTTGACCGCCTGCTGCGGGGCACGGTGCAGGACACGACGGCGCGGCGGATGGGCGGCGTGGCGGGGCATGCCGGCGTGTTCTCGACCGCCCACGATGTGAGCATCTTCGCGCAGGCGTTGCTCGACCGGCTGGCGGGTCGTCCAAGCGAATTCCCGCTAGCGCAAGCAACTTTGGAGTTGATGACCACTCCGCAGCAGCCCGGCCACAACGCTCAACAGCTCCAAGCGGCGAACGACGCCGCCCGAGCGGCCATCGCGAAGAGACCAAAGACCGCGGACCCGCTGCTCGCTGCGCGCTATCCGGCGATCGCGGGGCAGGAGCTGCGCGGCCTGGGGTGGGATATCGATTCGCGCCTGTCCATGCCGCGCGGCGTGGTCTTTCCCATCGGCAGTTTCGGCCACACCGGTTTCACCGGAACCTCGGTGTGGCTGGACCCGGACTCGGATACCTACGTCGTTCTGCTGACGAACTCGATTCATGTGCGGGGCAGTTCGCCGATTTCGGACCTGCGGGGTCAGGTCGCGACCGCCGCGGCACGGGCGTTGGGGCTCTAGGGCCGCTCGAAGTGTTGGTAGTCGAGGGGACCCGCCCACTCGCCGCCCCACCGCCAGCCGCGATCTGTGAAGGCGCGCACCGCCGGGTCGCCGACGTGTAAGAGCCCCGGGTCGGTGCGGGTGCGGTCCAGGTAGGCGGCCGCGTTCTGCGGTTCGAAATACCCGCTGGCGTAGAGGCAGGGGTTGACAAGCGTGTTGATATCGATGGCCCGCCCGTAAGCGTGGGGAGACCATTCGTCGGTTCCGGGGATGAGCCGGCAGTTGAACGCAGACGTGTTGTTGTCCTCCATCGACAACTCGTCATTGGCGTCCGGGTAATTCTCGACCGTGCGCATCTTCTCGATGGGATAGCCCAGTCGGTAAAGCTGCTCGAAGATGGCGATGACGTCCGGCGCGAGGTCTTGGTGGACGATCAACGGGCCCCGGTGGGTCTGGGCGTCGAAACCGATGTAGTCGACGTCGACCCGCCGCAGCTGCGCCGGCTCGACCGGACAACCCGGCCGCCAGGTCGTGCCGAGGTCGGCGGCGGTGACCGGTGCGACGGTCGCACCGGGCGGCGGTGGCGGCCTAGACGACGACGCGACGGCCCGCGATGACGGTGCGGCGGACGTTGACGGTGTGCCCGCGCGCGGTGGCGCCGGGGTCGTGCATTGCGCCAGCGCCAGGCAGGCCGCGAGCATGCCGGCCGCCGCGGCGCCCCGCCGCCGCGGCCGGTCTCGCGCGATCCGCCCGTCCAAGAAGCCGCCCGTTGCGATCAGAAACTTTCGAGTAGCCCACTACGCTACTTGCCCCGGTTCCCGCGGCGAACCCTCGAGGGCACGACAAACAACTCGAGCCTTCCGGTGAGGTCATCATGACCACAATGCACAGTCCCGGCAGCGTCGTGCCGACCCGCTTCCGTTGGTGGTCTGCGATCGCGAGCGCCTGCGGGAAGGTGGCATCGATCGGCATCCCGGTCGGCGTGGGCGCTTATCTGTTCACCGATCATTGGGGACTGTCTCTTATACACATCTGACGCTGCCGA
>NZ_LATC01000175.1:0-5217 GCF_001414075.1 Mycobacterium sp. UM_11
CGCCGCGGTGGTCGTCGTGGACGCGATTCCGTTGACGGTCAACGGCAAACTCGACGCCCGCGCCCTGCCGGCGCCCGACTACCACGACGCGGATCGCTACCGCCCCCCGGCAAGCGCAGTCGAGGAGATCCTGGCCGGCATCTACGCCCAGGTCCTCGGCCTCGAGCGCGTCGGCGTCGACGATTCGTTCTTCGACCTGGGCGGCGATTCGCTCGCGGCCATGCGCCTGATCGCCGCCGTCAACACCGGCCTGAACACCCACCTGGGGGTGCGGTCGCTGTTCGAGGCGCCGACGGTTCACCAGTTGGCGCCGCATCTGGGTGCGAACGGGGCCGGGCGCGCGCCGTTGGTGGTGATGCAACGGCCCACGGTGATCCCGCTGTCCTTCGCCCAGTCCCGGTTGTGGTTCCTCGACCAGCTGCAGGGGCCCTCGGCCGTGTACAACATGGCGGCGGCGCTACGGCTGAGCGGGCGCCTGGACGCCGACGCGTTCCGCGCCGCGCTGGGCGACGTGGTGGCCCGGCACGAAAGCCTGCGCACGGTCTTCGTCGCGGCGGAGGGGACACCCCAACAGGTCGTGCTGCCGCCGGAGGACGCCGACGTCGGCTGCGACGTGGTCGACGCCACCGCCTGGTCACCGGGCCGGCTGGAAGAGGCAGTCGAGACCGTGGCGCATTACGCGTTCGATCTTGGCACCGAAATTCCTTTGCGCGCTTGGCTTTTCAATACGGCTCAGGCGGAGCACGTGTTGGTGGCGGTGCTGCACCACATCGCCGCCGACGGCCTGTCGCTCGCCCCGCTGGTGCGCGATCTCGGCGTGGCCTACGCCGGCCGGTGCGCCGGCCAAGCCCCGGACTGGGCGCCGCTGGCGGTGCAGTACGCCGATTACACGCTGTGGCAACGCAACCAGTTCGGCGACCTGGGCGACCCGGACAGCCCCATCGCCGGGCAGCTGCGGTTCTGGGAGCACCACCTCGCCGGGATGCCCGAGCGACTGGTGCTGCCGACCGATCGGCCCTACCCGCTGGTGGCCGATCACCGCGGGGCCACCGTGAGCGTGCAGTGGCCGGCCGCGTTGCAGCGGCGGGTCCGCGAGGTGGGGCGGGCGCACAACGCCACCAGCTTCATGGTGGTCCAGGCCGCGCTGGCGGTGCTGTTGTCGACCCTGAGCGGAAGCAGTGAGGTGGCCGTCGGCTTCCCCATCGCCGGCCGGCGCGACCCCGTGCTCGACGACGTGGTGGGCTTCTTCGTCAACACCCTGGTGCTGCGGACGGAACTCGCCGGCGACCCGACGGTCGCGCAGGTGCTGGCGCAGGTCCGCGGCCGCAGCCTGGCCGCCTACGAGCACCAGGACGTGCCCTTCGAGGTGCTGGTGGAGCGGCTCCGCCCCGCCCGCAGCCTGAGCCACCACCCGCTGGTGCAGGTGATGCTGGCCTGGCAGGACAGCGACGCCGCCGAGTTCAGCCTGGGTGACCTGCACGTCGCCCCACTGCCGATCGACACCCACACCGCCCGGATGGACCTGACCTTCTCGCTGGCCGAACACTGGGACGACACCGGCGAACCCGCCGGGATCGGCGGGCAGGTCGAGTTCCGCACCGACGTGTTCGACGCCGACACCATCGAAAGGTTGGTCAACCGCCTGCACCAGGTGTTGGTGGCGATCACCGCCGACCCCGGTCGCCCGTTGTCGTCGATCGACGTCCTCGATGCCAACGAGCGCGCCCGCCTCGACGAGTGGGGTAACCGCGCGGTGGCCAACCGGCGGGTGACCTGCCCGTCGATCCTGGAGGTGTTCGCCGCGCAGGTGGATCGCGCGCCGGAGGCGGTCGCCGTCAGCTGCGGGAACCACTCGCTGACCTATCGCGAACTCGACCGCGCCGCGAACCGATTGGCCCGCCTGCTGGCCGGCCGCGGGGCCCGGGCCGGGGAATGCGTGGGCCTGCTCATGGACCGCTCGGCCGAGGCGATCGTCGCGATCATGGCGGTGCTCAAGACCGGGGCGGCATACCTGCCCGTCGACCCGGCGCTGCCCGCGGCCCGCATCGAGTTCATCCTCACCGACGCCGCGCCGATCGCCGCGCTGACGACGAACGCCCTGCGGTCGCGGTTGGCCGGCTTCGGGCCGGCGGTGGTCGACATCGACGACCCGGCGCTCGCCGCCCAGCCCGAGGACGCCTTGCCGACGGCCCCGGCGGCCGACGACATCGCCTACCTCATCTACACGTCGGGTACCACCGGCACGCCGAAAGGCGTTGCCATCACTCACCGTAACGTCACGCAACTGTTCGCCCCCCTCGACGCGCCCGTGCGGGCGGCCGGCGTTTGGTCGCAGAGCCATTCGCTGGTGTTCGACGTGTCGGTGTGGGAGATCTTCGGCGCGCTGCTGCACGGGGGACGGGTGCTGGTGGTGCCGGACGCGACGGCCCGGTCCCCGAAGGACCTGCACGCCCTGCTGAGCGCCGAAGAGGTCACGGTGCTCACCCAAACTCCCTCGGAGGCCGGCATGCTCGCGCCCGACGGGCTGGACGCGGCCTTGGTGGTGGCCGGCGAGGCGTGCCCGGAGGAGGTGGTGGACCGCTGGGCGCCCGGGCGGACGATGCTCAACCTCTACGGCCCCACCGAGACCACGATGTGCGTGGCGATCAGTGCGCCGCTGGAGCCCGAGTCCGGCACGCCGCCGATCGGTTCGCCGGTGCCGGGGGCGGCGCTCTTCGTGCTCGACGCGTCGTTGCGGCCCGTGCCCACCGGGGTGATCGGCGAGCTGTATGTGACCGGGGCGGGGATGGGCTACGGGTACGTGCGTCGGGCCGCCCTGACCGCGTCGCGGTTCGTGGCGTGCCCCTTCGGCGCGCCCGGGACCCGGATGTATCGCACCGGCGACCTGGTCTGCTGGGGCCCGGACGGGCAACTGCGGTATCTCGGCCGCGCCGACGAACAGGTCAAGATCCGGGGCCACCGCATCGAACTCGGGGAGGTTCGCGCCGTCCTGGCCGGGTTGGGCGGGGTCGAGCAGGCGGCGGTGATCGCCCGCGAGGACCGCCCGGGCGACCGGCGGCTGGTGGGGTATGTCACCGGGACGGCGGACCCGGCCGCGCTGCGGGCGGCGGCGGCAGATCGGTTGCCCGCCTACATGGTTCCGGTCGCGGTGGTGGTGCTGGACGCGTTGCCGCTGACGGTCAACGGAAAACTCGACAGTCGCGCGTTGCCCGCCCCGAAATACACCGACGACGATCGCTACCGCCCGCCCGCCACGCCGGTCGAGGAGACCCTGGCCGACATCTACGCCCAGGTGTTGGGGGTGCCGCGCGTCGGGGTCGAGGAATCGTTCTTCGACCTGGGCGGCGACTCGCTGTCCGCGATGCGCCTGGTCGCCGCGATCCACGCGACCCTGGGTATCCCGCTGCCCGTGCGCGCTGTCTTCGACGCACCGTCCGTGCGCAGCCTGAGTCAGCAATTAGACTGTCATGCAAGCGATTTCGTGGCTGCACGGCGACGCGGCGCCAGTTTTGCCTCGGTGCACGGCCGCGACGCGACCGAGGTGTACGCGAGCGATCTGACGCTGGACAAGTTCATCGACGCCGAGACGTTGAGCGCGGCGCCGGCGCTGCCGGGTCCGAGCTCGATGGTGCGTACGGTCCTGCTGACCGGGGCGACGGGCTTTGTGGGCCGGTACTTGGCGTTGCAGTGGCTCGAGCAGCTGGAGTTGGTGGACGGCAAGCTGATCTGCCTGGTGCGGGCCGGCTCCGACGAGGAGGCGTGGCGGCGGCTGCGGGCGACCTTCGACAGCGGGGATCCCCGGCTGCTCGACCACTTCACGGAGCTGGCCGCCGACCACCTGGAGGTCATCGCCGGGGACAAGTCCGCGACGAATCTCGGGCTCGACGAGGACACCTGGCAGCGGCTGGCCGACACCGTCGACCTGATCGTCGACTCGGCGGCCCTGGTCAACGGCGTGCTGCCGTACAGCGAACTGTTCGGGCCGAACGTCGCGGGCACCGCCGAACTGATCCGGGTGGCGCTGACCACCAAACTCAAGCCCTACACCTACGTCTCGACCGCGAACGTCGGGGACGGCGTCGACCCGGCGGCGTTCACCGAGGACGCCGACATCCGGGTCGTCAGCCCCACCCGGGTCGTCGACGGCGCCTACTCCAACGGCTACGGCAACAGCAAGTGGGCCGGCGAGGTGTTGCTGCGCGAGGCCAACGACCTGTGCGCGCTGCCGGTCTCGGTCTTCCGCTGCGACATGATCCTCGCCGACACCAGTTACGCGGGCCAGCTCAACCTGTCGGACGTGTTCACCCGCATGGTGCTGAGCATCGCGGCCACCGGCATCGCCCCCCGCTCGTTCTATCGCCTCGACGCCGGGGGCAACCGCCCGCGCACGCACTTCGACGCGCTCCCGGTCGAATTCGTCGCCGAGGCGATCACCAAGCTGGGTGCCCATGCCGTCGAGGGGTTCGAGACCTATCACGTGATGAACCCGCACGACGACGGCATCGGCATCGATCAGTACGTCGACTGGCTGATCGAGGCCGGTCACCCGATCGAGCGGATCGACGACTTCGGCGACTGGTTCCGGCGGTTCGAGGCCGCGCTGCGCGAGTTGCCCGAGCGTCAGCGCCAACATTCGGTGCACCCGCTGCTGCAGTTGCCGAGCGGACAGCAGGTCGAGCCCGGGGACCCGGGCCGCGGTTCGCTCGCCCCCACCGAGCGGTTCCGCGCCGCGGTGCGGGAGGCGAAGCTCGGTCCCGACGGCGACGATCCGGACATCCCGCACGTGTCGGCGCCCGTCATCGTCAAGTACGTGACCGACCTGCGGCTGCTCGGACTGCTCTAGGCGCCGCTCGTAAGACGCTCTGCGGCAGGGGGTTTCGCGCGGGTGGTAACCATGTCGCGGCGTTCGGGCCTTGGCGTGGGGATTGCTGACTAACATGGCCGGTGATCGCGCCCGACGAAAGTGCTCACCATGACAACAGCTCGCGTGCCCAAATTGCCGCTCGACGAGGCGACGGCCGCCGCCGACGAAGCGGCCGTGCCCAACTACATGGCCGAGCTGAGCATCTTCCAGGTGCTGCTCAACCACCCGCCGCTGGCGCGCGCCATCAACGACCTGCTCGCCACCATGCTGTGGCACGGCGCGCTCGACCCGCGGTTGCGCGAGTTGGTGATCATGCGGATCGGCTGGCTCACGGCGTGCGACTACGAATGGAC
>NZ_LATC01000176.1:0-5094 GCF_001414075.1 Mycobacterium sp. UM_11
GAGATGTGTATAAGAGACAGGACGGCGCATGCGAGTGGTCGTGGGAACGGCTGCGCCGGGAGACCGGCGCCTTCGCGGCGTACCTGCGCGGCCTGGGGGTGGGGCCCGGGGACGCCGTCGTCGGGTATCTGCCCAATGTCGGCGAGGCGGCCGTCGCCGCCCTGGCCGCCGCCAGCGTCGGCGCCATCTGGGCGGTGTGCAACCAGGACGTTTCGGTCGACGGCGTGATCGCCCGGCTCGGCCAGGTGGAGCCGGCCGTGCTGGTGGCCACCGACGGGTCGGTGTACGACGGCAAGCGCATCGACCGGCGCGCGGAGCTGGACACGATCCGGCGCGCGATGCCCAGCCTGCGGGCCGCGGTGGTGGTGCCCCGGCTCGGGCTCGCGGCCGAGGGCGACACCGTCGGATGGGCGACGGCCCTCGCCGCGGATGCCCCGCTGGAGATCACACCGGTCCCGTTCGCCCACCCGCTGTGGGTGATGTTCTCCTCGGGCACCACCGGTAAGCCCAAGGGCATCGTGCACGGGCACGGCGGCACGGTGATCGAGCACCTGAAATACCTTGGCCTGCAACTGGACCTGCGCGCCGGTGAGCGGTTCCTGTGGTACTCGTCGACCAGCTGGATGATGTGGAACCTGTTGCTGTCCGGCCTGCTGGTGGACACCACCATCGTCCTATACGACGGCAGCCCAACGCATTTGAGCACCGACGGGTTGTGGCGGGTCGCCGCCGAGGCGCAAGTCAACGTGCTCGGCGCCGGGGCGGGCTACCTGTTGGCCTGCGCCAAAAAGGAATTGAAGCCCGGGGCGACCTATGCCCTGGATGGGCTGCGCGCCGTGGGTTCCACCGGTTCACCGCTGCCGGCTTCCGGATTCCGTTGGGTCCAAGAGGGACTCGGCCGATCGGTGCCGGTGATCTCGATGAGCGGGGGCACCGACGTCTGCACCGCCTTCATCGGCGGCTGCGCGATCCTGCCGGTGGTGGCCGGCGAGTTGTCCTGCATCTGCCTGGGCGCGGCCATCGAATCCTGGGCCGGACCCAACCAGCCGGTCGTCGGCGAGGAGGGCGAACTGGTGATCACCGAGCCCATGCCGTCGATGCCGGTGTTCTTCTGGAACGACGACGACGGCAGTCGCTACCGCGCCGCCTATTTCGACAAGTACCCGGGGGTGTGGTGTCACGGTGACTGGATCACCATCACCGAGCGGGAATCCGTTGTGGTGCATGGTCGTTCGGACGCCACGCTGAACCGCATGGGCGTGCGGATGGGCAGCGCCGAGATCTACACCGCGGTGGAGGGCATGCCCGAGGTGGGCGACTGCCTGGTGGTCGGGGTCGAGCAGGACGACGGCGGCTACTGGATGCCGCTGTTCGTGACCCTGGCGGACGGCGCCGAGCTGGACGAGGCGCTGCGGTCGCGGATCGTGGCGGCCATCCGTCAGCACGCCTCGCCGCGCCACGTGCCCGACGACATCCTGGCGGTTCCGGGGATACCGCGCACGCTGACCGGTAAGCGGCTGGAGATCCCGATCAAGCGGATCCTGCTGGGCGCTGCACCCGGCGAGGCGGTGCAGCAGAGTTCGATCGACCGCCCCGAGCTGCTAGACGCTTTCGTTGCGTACCGCAGAAGTCGGGTGTCCTGAGTCCGGCTCGGCCCCCGCGCGCCGGCGGCCCCGGTAACTGCGCCAGGCCGCGATGCACGCCGGCGTCAGGGAGACGACCAGGATGGCCAGCAGGATCTTCTGCAGGTTGTGGTGCACGAACGGCACGTTGCCCAGGAAGTAGCCCGCCAGCGTCACGCCGCCGCCCCACAGGATGCCGCCGACGATGTCGAAGCCCAGGAACACCGGGTAGCGCATGTATGACACCCCGGCGACCGGCGGGACGAACGTCCGCACGAACGGCGCGAACCGGGCCAGGATGATCGCCCACGGACCGTATTTCTCGAAGAACGCGTGCGACTCGGTCACGTAGTGCTTCTTGAAAAACCGGGAGTCTTCCTTCTTGAACAGCGCCGGGCCGATCCGCCGGCCGATGAAATACCCGGTCTGATCGCCCAGGATCGCCACCAGGGCGACGGCGGGGGCCAGCACCCAGATGCTGGCCGGTGGGTTCGCACCTGCGGCCAGCAGCCCGCCGGTGAACAACAGCGATTCGCCGGGCAGCAGCGGAAACAGCAGG
The DNA here is from genome assembly GCF_001414075.1 of Mycobacterium sp. UM_11. Classification (NCBI taxonomy): domain Bacteria; kingdom Bacillati; phylum Actinomycetota; class Actinomycetes; order Mycobacteriales; family Mycobacteriaceae; genus Mycobacterium; species Mycobacterium sp. UM_11. The sequence goes on from NZ_LATC01000176.1 coordinate 2,182, forward strand.
CCGGTCTCGATGAAGACGATGATCAGGATGCCGGGCAGCACCGCGGAGCCGAAAACGCCGTCGGCGCCCAACCAGTACATCGGGTCGAAGATGTGGGGCAGGGCCGTCACGGTGGTGCTCACGATGCTTCAACATACCGTTGTTGCGATACTGGATGGGCCCAGCCGCCAGGAGGAGCTCATGCCCATCGCCACGCCCGAGGTGTACGCCGAGATGCTGGGCCGCGCCAAACAGAACGCGTACGCCTTCCCCGCCATCAACTGCACGTCGTCGGAGACGGTCAACGCCGCCATCAAGGGTTTCGCCGACGCCGGTAGCGACGGCATCATCCAGTTCTCCACCGGCGGCGCGGAGTTCGCGTCGGGCCTGGGGATCAAGGACATGGTGACCGGCGCGGTGGCGCTCGCCGAGTTCACCCGGGTGATCGCCGACCGGTACCCGGTCAACGTCGCGCTGCACACCGACCACTGCCCCAAGGACAAGCTGGACAGCTACGTCCGCCCGCTGCTGGCGATCTCCGCGGAGCGGGTGAGCGCCGGCGGCCATCCCTTGTTCCAGTCCCACATGTGGGACGGCTCCGCCGTGCCGATCGCCGAAAACCTGGTGATCGCGCAGGAACTGCTCAAGGCGGCCGCGGCCGCCAAGATCGTCCTGGAGATCGAGATCGGTGTCGTGGGCGGGGAAGAGGACGGCGTCGCCCACGAGATCAACGACAAGCTGTATACGACGCCGGAGGACTTCGAGAAGACCATCGACGCGCTGGGCCACGGCGAGCACGGCAAGTACCTGCTGGCCGCGACGTTCGGCAACGTGCACGGCGTCTACAAGCCGGGCAACGTCAAGCTGCGCCCCGACATCCTGGCCCAGGGCCAGAAGGTCGCGGCGGCCAAGCTGGGGCTGCCCGAGGATGCCAAGCCGTTCGACTTCGTCTTCCACGGCGGCTCGGGCTCGCTGAAGTCCGAGATCGAGGAATCACTGCGCTACGGGGTGGTGAAGATGAACGTCGACACCGACACCCAGTACGCGTTCACCCGCCCGATCGCCGGCCACATGTTCGCCAACTACGACGGCGTGCTGAAGGTGGACGGCGAGGTGGGCGCCAAGAAGGTCTACGACCCGCGCAGCTACCTGAAGAAGGGCGAGGCGTCGATGAGCGAGCGCGTGGTCGAGGCCTGCGAGGACCTGCACTGCGCCGGCAAGTCCGTGGGCGTCTAACCGCTGGGGGACTGGCAGATCTTCCACTGGTCGTCGCGGTACTGCAGGTCCAGGCTTCGGGTCGAACGCACCTGCGGGTCGTAGGCCATGAACGTCGTCACGTTGGCCTCGGCGTGCTGGCCGTTGACCACCACCTGGTCGATGCTGGCGATCACCGGATACTGCCTGGCTGCCGACACCCGTCGGTAGGTCTCGTCCCACGAGCGTTCGTCGTAGTCGGCGTACCCGTCGCGGGTGGTGCCGCAGGTGATGGTGCGCAGCGTCGTCAGGTCGCCCTTCTGGATCGCGGTGTCGAAGCTTTGGATGGTGGTGCGGACCTGGTCTTCCTGCGACACCTTGGTGTGCTTGCCGCGGGTGAGCAGCACCGTGCCCAGGATCGCGATCGCGGCCAGCGCCAGCACGATCACCACCAGCGCCAGCACCCAGCCCCAGTTGAACTGCCGGGAGGTGCGCAGCTTTCCCCCGAGCCGAGGCGGAATCGATTGCGGCACAGCAGCTTTCGAGGTCACTTCGGGCTGGGCGGGGATGCCCTCCGGCGGCGAGGCGAAGACCTCGGTGGCGGGCTCGGGGGTGGTGGCGATCACCGCGGTCTCTTTCGCGTCGAAACCGGGCGCGGTGAAGCGGCGCTCGCGCTGCTGGGCGTCGTAGTCCTCGCCGGCATCCGCCGGGGCAGCGCCGGGCTCGGGCTTGATCACCACGGTCTCGGTCTCGGCGTCGCTCGGCACCAGCGGGACGCCCTCGGTCGCGTCTTCGCTTGACGGCGCGGCCCATTCGTGCCCGGGCGGGTTCGGCGCGCCGCCGCGGTCGGGCTCGGGTGGATGGGGCATGAGTGCTGCTGTCCTCCGCTATCGGGTGGGCTAGTTGGAGAGCTTAGCGACCCGCCCCCCTCGATGGGGCGATGGTTGAGGTCCGGCGTCCCGGCAAAACGACGCGGCTGGGAGGATGGGAGTCATGACGCGAGACCTTCTCGGACCCGACCCGACCCTGCTGCCGGGCGATCCCGACGCCGAGGCCGAGCTGCTCGCCGGCGAGAAGCCCGGGATCGTCGCCGCGGCGCACCCGTCGGCGTCGGTGGCGTGGGCGGCGCTGGCCGAGCAGGCGCTGGCCGACGACCAGGCCATCACGGCCTACGCGTACGCCCGCACCGGCTACCACCGCGGCCTGGATCAGCTCCGGCGAAACGGGTGGAAGGGCTTCGGCCCGGTGCCTTATTCGCACGAGCCCAACCGCGGGTTCCTGCGGTGTGTGGCGGCCCTGGCGCGCGCCGCCGACACGATCGGCGAAACCGACGAGTTCCTCCGTTGCCTGGATCTGCTCGACGATTGCGATCCGGCCGCGCGGCCGGCGCTGGGGCTCTAGAAGCTTTCCGAGCACCCCGCGTCGCCCGGCGACTCGATCTGGACGGTGGCGTGCTCCAGCCCGCGGGCCGACAGCACGGAACGGGCCTCCTGCAGCACCCGGGCGGAGTCGCCGGAGCTGCGCAGGTGCGCGGTGCACATGTCCTTGCCCGGCGACAGCGTCCAGACGTGCAGGTCGTGCACCTCGGTCACGCCGTCGACGGCGCCCAGCGCCGAGCGCAGCTCCTCCACGTCGATGTGGGTCGGTGACGCCTCGGACAGGATCCGCAACGCGTCGCGGGCCAGCGAGATCGCCCGCGGCAGCACCCAGAGCGCGACCAGCACCTGTCTCTTATACACA
>NZ_LATC01000177.1:0-5039 GCF_001414075.1 Mycobacterium sp. UM_11
ACTTCGTGAAGATGGTGCACAACGGCATCGAGTACGGGATGATGGCCTCGCTCGCCGAGGGGTTGAACATCCTGCGCAACGCCGACATCGGCAAGCACATCGAGCAGGGGGACGCCGAGACGGCGCCGCTGTCGAATCCGGAGTACTACCAATACGATTTCGACATCCCCGAGGTCGCCGAGGTGTGGCGCCGCGGCAGCGTCATCGGCTCCTGGCTGCTGGACCTGACCGCGAGCGCGCTGCGCGAATCGCCCGACCTCAAGGAGTTCTCGGGACGGGTCTCCGACTCCGGGGAGGGCCGCTGGACCGCCATCGCGGCGATCGACGAGGGAGTGCCGTCGCCCGTGCTGACGACCGCGTTGCAGTCCCGCTTCGCCTCGCGCTCACTCGATGACTTCGCCAACAAGGCGCTGTCGGCGATGCGCAAGCAGTTCGGCGGTCACGCGGAGAAGCCGGCTAACTAGTGCCGTTTGACGAACTTCACCACGGCGTCGCTGAACGCGTCGTTGTCGTCGCCGGCCGCCGTGTGCCCGGCGTTGGACAGCTCGACGAACTCCGCGCGGGGCACGGTGGCGAGGAAATGGCGGACCCCTTCGGGGCTCACGACGTCGGACAGCTTCCCGCGGATGAGCAGGACGGGAATCGACAGGCTCTTGGCGGCCTGCTCGAACTTCTCCGTCCGGAGCTCGGGATCGTCGCCGGGTTTGGTCATGAACGCCGGGTCCCAGTGCCAGTACCAGCGGCCATCGCGTAGGCGCAGGTTCTTCTTCAGCCCTTCGGGGCTGCGCGGTTTCTCCCGGTACGGCAGGTAGGCGGCGACGGCGTCGGCGGCCTCGTCGAGAGAGTCGAAACCGTCGAGGCCGCTGATCATGAAGTCGCGAATGCGGGCGCTGCCGCCCTTCTCGAAGCGGGGCACCACGTCGACGAGGACCAGGCGGGTCACGCTCGCCGGGCCGGCCCGGTGAGCGGCGAGGATGCCGGTCAGGCCGCCCATGCTCGCCCCGATGATCATCACCGGCCGGCCGATCGCGCCGATCACCTTCAACACGTCGGCGGTCAAAGTGTCCACGTCGTAGTCGGCGTTGGGTGCGCGATCGCTGTCCCCGTGGCCACGGCTGTCCAGCGCCACGACGTGCAGGCCCTGATCGGCCAGGACTTGGCCGGTGTTCTTCCAGGAATGCCGGTTCTGCCCGCCGCCGTGCAGCATGAGCACGCTGGGCCGTCCCGCACCGTCGGTGCCGCGATTCCACTCGTCGGCGACCAGCGTGATCCCACCGGCCCCGGAAAACTCGACCGTCTCGGGGGTGCTGGTGACGGTGCTCATGCGACCTGACGTTACCTAGACCGTTTCCAGGGTCGACGGCGCGGTGAGTTTTCGCCGCCGCTGGGGTCTGTCATGACGTACCGAACGAGCCGACAAGGAGGCCACGACCCCATGCCAGCGATCACCCCGTCGTTATGGTTCGACCACAACCTGCAGGAGGCGGCCGAGTTCTACACCTCGGTGTTCCCCAACTCGCACATCGAGGGGTTCAACCGAGCCACCGAGGCCGGACCGGGTGAACCGGGCACGGTCCTGTCGGGCAGCTTCGTGTTGGACGGCAGCCGGTTCATCGGCATCAACGGCGGCCCGCACTTCCAGTTCAGCGAAGCGGTGTCCTTCACCGTCCACTGCACGGACCAGGAGGAGGTCGACTACTACTGGGAGCGGCTGACCGATGGCGGCGAGGAATCGCAATGCGGTTGGTGCAAAGACCGCTTCGGGCTGAGCTGGCAAATCGTCCCCGACCGGCTCTACGAGCTGATCGGCGGCCCCGATCGGGCCCGCGCGGCGGCCGCCACCCAAGCGATGTACGGCATGCGGAAGATCATCATCGCCGAGCTGGACAGCGCCGCCGCGCAGTTGTAGCGAAACCGCCTGCGGCATAGTCGCTTTGACTCCCATGGGCATGCGGTCGGTGCGTCGTCGACCCGCACGCGTTAGGTTGGTCGGTGCGGACGCGCCGAACAGGGAGTCAATATGGGTGAACCAGGCTGGATCGACGTGCCCAGCCCCGCCGGGGACCTGAAGGCACTCGACTGGGGGCCACGCGATGCCCCCGTCGCGCTGTGCCTGCACGGCTTCCCCGACACCCCCTACGGCTTTCGCAAGATCGCCCCGCGGCTCGTCGACGCCGGGTGGCGGGTGGTGGCGCCGTTCATGCGCGGGTACGCGCCGTCGTCGATCGCCGCCGACGGCAGCTATCACGTCGGGGCGCTGATGGACGACGCCCTGCGGGTGCGCGAGGCAGCGGGGGGCACCGACCGTGACGTGGTGATCGGCCACGACTGGGGAGCGATCGCCGCCACCGGCCTGGCCGCCATGCCCGACAGCCCGTTCACCAAGGCGGTGATCATGTCGGTGCCGCCCTCGGCGGCGTTCCGTCGCCGGGGCGGCGCCGCGGAACGCGGGCGACTGGCTGGGCACCTGGCGCGTCAAATGCTGCGCAGCTGGTACATCATGTACTTCCAATTGCCTTGGCTGCCCGAGCGTTCCGCGTCCTGGGTGCTGCCGCTGCTGTGGCGGCGGTGGTCGCCGGGCTATCGCGCCGACGAGGACCTGCGCCACGTCGACGCGGCGATCGGCACGCCGGAGAGCTGGCGCGCGGCGCTGGGGCCGTACCGCGCCACGATCCGCAACACCCGGCCGCCGGCGCGATATGCCAAATTGAACGAGCTGTGGACCGCGGAGCCCGTGTGGCCGTGCCTGTACCTGCACGGCCGCGACGACGGTTGCATGACACCGGCTTTCGCCCGCTGGGCGGAGAAGGTGCTGCCGCCGGGCAGCGAGGTTGCGATCGTCGATCACGCGGGACACTTCCTGCAGCTCGAACAGCCCGACAAGGTCGCCGACCTGGTGCTCGGGTTCATCGGCTCAGCCGGCTGAATGGCCGCGCAGCGGATGGCCGCTGTCGATGCGCAGTTCTACTGGATGTCGGCCAAGATCCCCAACGACGAGTTCCTGCTGTACGCGTTCGACGACGAACCCGCGGACTATTCGGCCGCCGTCGAGCAGGTCTTGGGGCGGGCCCGCGCCTGCCCGGAGCTGGCCCTGCGGGTCCGCGACCGCGGCCGGCTGAGATACCCGCAGTGGGTGCCGGCGGCCGTGACGGCCGACCGGGTGGTGCGCCACGACCTCGACGACCCGACGTGGGCGAGTTGCCTGGCGGCCGTCGTCGCCCTGTCCGCTGATCAGCTGGACGTCCAACGGATGCCCTGGCGGCTGCACGTCTTCACCCCCGTGCTGGGCATCCCGGGCGTCACCGGCCCGGCGAGCGTGGCGGTCATGCAGGTCGCGCACGCGCTGGCGGACGGGGCGCGAGCGTCGGCCATGGCGGCCTGGCTGTTCGGCCGGGCGGATCCGGTGCCCGCCGTGCGACGGTTGCGGTCCGGCTTCCTGCCGTGGCGCGCCGCCCGGGCGGCTCGGGCGCATCGCCAATTGACCCGCGACATTCGCTCCGGGGTGGAGGCCGCCGGCGCCGGCCAGCGGCCCCCGCTGCCGACGAACGCGCGGCCCGGGCCGGCCCGATCGGTGCGCACGCTGGTGCGACACCGTTCGCAATTGCGCGGTCCCACGGTCACGGTGGGCGCGCTGAGCGCGGTGTCGACGGCCCTGTCCCAGCTGCTGGGCGATGCCGCCGACACCCTGGGCGCCGAGGTGCCGATGGCCAAACCCGGCGCGGCGCGGGCATATAACCACTTCGGCAACGTCACGGTTGGCCTGTACCCGGCGCTGGACGTCCAGGCTCGCGAGGAACGGATCGCCGCGGAGCTTGCCAACGGACGGCGTCGCTTCGCCCACCCGGCGACGCGCCACGCCGACCAAGCCTTCGCCGCGGTGCCCGCGTCGCTATTGCGCTGGGGCGTAGCCCAATTCGACTTCGAAGCCCGCCCGTCGCAGGTGTCCGGCAACACCGTGCTGTCCAGCGTGAACCGCGGGGCTGCCGACCTGGCCTTCGGTGACGCCCGGGTGGCGCTGACGGCGGGCTACCCGGCGCTGTCGCCGGCGATGGGCCTGACACATGGCGTGCATGGCATCGGCGACACGATCGCTATCAGCGTGCACGCGGCCGAGACGGCCGTTCCCGACATCGACGCCTACGTGCGGTTGCTGGACGAGGCGCTCTAGCCCTACTGCGCGTCGCCGGACCGGGCCGCCTCCTCGCGCGTCAGGCCGACCGCGGAGATCAGCTCCTCGTGCAGCTCAAACCACACGGTGTGATACGAGTCCACGAGCGGCCTGGTCAGCCAGGCGGGGTCCCCATCGCGGATTTTGCGCAGCGCCGCAACAAGTTTCGCCGAGTAGATGCTCAACCGCGGCAGCTGAGCCGCGGCCGCCTCGACGATCGGCAGCACCCGCGCGTGCACCGTGTCGAGCCGGGCCAGCACCGCGGCATCGTATTCCGCGTCGTCGTGGGTGTTGGCGCTGCCGCCCGGGCCGCCCTTGAGCTGCCAGTCCGTCACGAGAGACTTGAAATCGGCGTTGACCGGACGAAAGTCGTCGTAGGCGGCTTCCAGCGTGGCCCGGTCGGCGCCGCGCCGCTCGTCGTCGAGCAGCGCCGCGAGCCGCTCGCGCCCGCTTGGGGTGATCCGCACCGCCGCGCCGTCGGCCAACAGGCCCGCGGCGGTCAGCCGCTCGACGAGTTCGGTCACCCGGGCGGGGTCCTCGTTCAACGTCGCGGCCAGGTCTTCGGGGCGCACCCGGCCCTTCAGCCGAACCGCTTGCAGCACAGCCAGTTCGGTCATGAGGCGGGCTTTTCCGTCAGGCGCAACGCGGTCAGCATGACGATCAGCGGGGTGGCCGAGACGACGTCGGTATGCCCGCCGTCCATCGCGGCCGCGACCGCGGCCTCCCCGGTGTCATCCAGGCGCGAGTGGTCACCGGAGGTGTGCGCGCGCAGCGGGCTGATTCGCCGCGCGATGTCGGCCAGTTCCCGCAATTCCGGGGTATCGCTCTCCGACCAGGCGGACAAGGTCAAATTGCCTTCGCGCACTTCGCC
>NZ_LATC01000178.1:0-4828 GCF_001414075.1 Mycobacterium sp. UM_11
GCGGGAGCGGGCTGCGGAGCGGGCGCCGGCTCGGGAGGCGGGGGCGCCGCGGGGGCGGGGGGCGGCGCCGGCGCCGGCGACTTGCCCAGCGCCAGCAGCATTTCGGCGGTCCGCCGCGACAACTGCCAACCCCCTTGGAAGGGCGTGAATTCCATTGGGAAGCGGAAGCTGCCGTTGGCCCGCTGGGCGGTGTTGACGTCGATGGTCGCCACGACGTTGGAAGGGGTCTTGTCGGACCAGGCGATGTCGTGCGCGACGAAGTTCATCGGCAGGTAGCCGTTGTCGCGCAACGCGTTGGTGAACTTGTCCAGGGTGTCCGCGCTTTCGGGCGTCGCCCCTTCGACCAAATTCACCTTGTTGATACCGGGTACGTTCGGGTCCGCGAGCCGGGTCAAGATGTCGGTGAGGGCTTCAGGCGTCGGAAGCGGGGTACTCGGAGGAATGACAACCGTGCTCGATGTCGGCGGGGCCGCGGGGGGCGCGGAGGAGGCGATTCTGGGTTGTTGGTGCGACGAACATCCGGAGATCCCGACCGCCGCCAGGACGGCGACGGCGCCCAGCGTGGCGGACAGGTGTCGGTGCATCCAGTCGATCAGGCCGGCCGTGGGGTCGCGGCGCTCTTCGAAACGGGCGAACGGCGGCCAACGGGTGCAACCGAACTCACACTCGTGGCCGTCGGGCCGACGTCGGCTGCGCCGACCAAGCCCGTGGCGAGGCTTTTTGCGGTCACGGCGGCCCTTTCGATCAGCGAGATTAGTGGCCGAGATTACCAGCGAGACAAAAATCTTAACTTTTCGTGGGTATTTGACTCACCACATCATTGGTCAATCGCCGGTAGCTTTGAAGGTATCCACCGCGCCAATTCGGTGTGGGAAAGGAGCGCAACATGGGTGGCTCAGAGCGTTCTGAATCATTCGGTACCCCCCGCGAGTCAGGTATGTCCAGCGGCGATGCTGCCGAATTAGAGGAACTACGCCGCGAGGCAGCGTTGCTGCGCGAGCAACTAGAGCATGCGGCCGGGGCGCAGGGTAGCGCCCGCTCCGCGCGCGACGTGCATCAGCTCGAAGCCCGTATCGACTCGCTTGCGGCCCGCAACTCGAAGTTGATGGAGACGCTCAAAGAGGCGCGCCAGCAACTGCTCGCGTTGCGGGAGGAAGTCGACCGGCTCGGGCAGCCGCCGAGTGGCTATGGCGTCTTGCTGGCCGCGCACGAGGATGACACGGTCGACGTGTTCACCTCGGGTCGCAAGATGCGCTTGACCTGCTCGCCCAACATCGACGCGACGTCGCTGCGTAAGGGTCAGACGGTTCGTCTCAACGAGGCGCTGACCGTTGTCGAGGCCGGCACGTTCGAATCCGTCGGCGAGATCTCGACGTTGCGCGAACTGCTTGCGGATGGACATCGGGCGCTGGTCGTCGGTCACGCCGACGAGGAACGCATCGTCTGGCTCGCGGAGCCACTGGTGGCTGAGGACCTGCCGGAGGGTCACCCCGACGCTCTCAATGACGACACCAGGCCGCGCAAGTTGCGGCCTGGCGATTCTCTGCTGGTCGACACCAAGGCCGGCTACGCGTTCGAGCGCATTCCCAAGGCCGAGGTCGAGGATCTGGTGCTCGAGGAGGTGCCCGACGTCAGCTACTCCGACATCGGTGGCCTGACTCGCCAGATCGAGCAGATCCGCGACGCCGTGGAGCTGCCCTTCCTGCACAAGGAGCTGTACCGGGAGTACGCGCTGCGCCCGCCCAAGGGTGTGTTGCTGTACGGCCCGCCCGGCTGCGGGAAGACGTTGATCGCCAAGGCGGTGGCGAACTCGCTGGCCAAGAAGATGGCCGAGGTGCGCGGCGACGACGCGCGCGAGGCGAAGTCCTACTTCCTCAACATCAAAGGCCCCGAACTGCTGAACAAGTTCGTCGGCGAGACCGAGCGGCACATCCGGCTGATCTTCCAGCGGGCGCGCGAAAAGGCGTCCGAAGGAACGCCGGTGATCGTGTTCTTCGACGAGATGGACTCGATCTTCCGCACCCGCGGCACGGGTGTCTCCTCGGACGTCGAGACCACGGTCGTCCCGCAGCTGCTCAGCGAGATCGACGGCGTCGAGGGGCTGGAGAACGTCATCGTGATCGGCGCCTCCAACCGTGAGGACATGATCGACCCGGCGATCCTGCGGCCCGGCCGTCTGGACGTGAAGATCAAGATCGAGCGCCCGGATGCCGAAGCGGCGCAAGACATCTTCTCGAAGTACCTGGTCGAGTCGCTGCCGGTGCACGCCGATGACCTCGCCGAGTTCGGAGGCGACCGGTCGGCCTGCATCCGGGCGATGATCGAGAAGGTCGTCGAGCGGATGTACGCCGAGATCGATGACAACCGGTTCCTGGAGGTCACCTACGCCAACGGTGACAAGGAAGTCATGTACTTCAAGGACTTCAACTCCGGGGCGATGATCCAGAACGTCGTCGACCGCGCGAAGAAGAACGCGATCAAGTCGGTGCTGGAGACCGGGCAACCGGGTCTGCGCATCCAGCATCTGCTCGACTCGATCGTCGACGAGTTCGCCGAGAACGAGGACCTGCCCAACACCACCAACCCCGATGACTGGGCGCGGATTTCGGGCAAGAAGGGCGAGCGGATCGTCTACATTCGCACCCTGGTCACCGGCAAGAGCTCGAGCGCATCGCGGGCCATCGACACCGAGTCCAACCTCGGCCAGTACCTGTAGGCGCTCAAGCCGCGTCGCGACACTTAAACCACGCACACGACACGCCGAGGCGGATGTGCGTGGTTTGAGTTTCGACGGCTTCGGCCGTCAGTCGGTCACCAGCGAGTAGCTGTTGGTCAGGTTGTCCTGCAGCACCTGGGCCGCCCGGGTCCTGGTGTCCACGCGCAACTCTTCGGTGAGCACTCGCGGCTGGTAGGTCCACCCCGCCGGCAGGTCGAGCCGGTCGGCGAGCCGCGGTAGGTCGGCTTGCGACAGGTTGGGGTCGGCGACCTGGCTGAAGGTCTGCATCACCCAGTGCTGTCCCTGCGGGTCAATGAGCTCGTAGACCTGTTCGCCGGCGTTGAAGACGAAGACCGTGTGGCGATTGACCTTGTTCGGGATGTACGGCGCGGGATTCATCGAAGACAACAGGACGGTGGCCTGCTGAATCATCTCGATGCCGCCGAAGTTCTTGGTCACCTGTGGCCCCTGGGCCTCTTTCTCGATCGCGTTCATCAGCCAGTACCGCGGGCCGTTGAGCAGCGCTGCGGCCACACCGTTTTCGGCGGCGATGGCGTGCGGGTCGAGCGCGGACCACAGGTCGGCCGGGCAGTCGTTCAGCGGGAAGCTGTTGTAGACCGTGGCCTGCGGGCCGGCCTCGCCGGCGGTGACCAGCAGCACCTCCCCGTAGCGCTTTCCTGCCAGGTCGAGTGCGTGTTTACCGACGGCGCGGTCGGATTCGGGGGCGGACACACGGTGAAATTAGTCACTGCCACCGGTGCCGTCAACAGCACGCGCGGTCAGCGCGACGGCGCCGCGGTAGCGGTTGCGGGCGACCAGGGTGGTGTGCAGGTCTTCGATCAGGGGGTCCAGGAAGGTGCTGCGGTACTCGGCGTCGCCGGCCGCGCGGGCGCTGATGTACATGAAGGTCAGGGCGCCGAGGAAAAGACTCATGTGCACCAGTGAATCCGGAACCGGCAGCGTGAATCCCAGCACGGTCGCGGTGCTCTTATAGGTGTGGGTCCATTCGTTGAGCAGTTCGGGGCTCAGCACGATCAAGCCGAGGATCAGGTAGATCGCGGCGGTCACCACCGCCACCACCAGGATCTGCGCCAGCTGCGAGGCGGCCAGCACGAACACCACGTTGAGGCGTTCCGTCTTCTTCAGCGGCGCGGAATCTCCAGCGTCGGGCAAGCCCGCGAAAGGCGTGCCGGCGAGGTGTTCCTTTTCCCCGGGCAGCGCCGCCGTCGACTTCAGCATCGGCCGGACCCGCTCGACGGTGGCCGAGACGACGAAGGCCGCCGCGATGGAGACCAGGAACGCCATCGCCAGCCCCAGCCGGTTCCCACTGATCGTCGCGGCCATCAGCCAGACGTAGGTGTTGAAGAACACCAACGCGGTCAGCAACACGACCGGCAACGCCCGAACCGCCAGCGCGCCGACCATGGTGAAGTGCGACAGCATCATGCGCATCGCCCAACCGACCACCGAGCCGATGCCGAAGCCGGTCAGGATCAGCACGACGAGGATCACGGCCGCCTGCTGCGGCAGTTGTGCGGCGTCGCCCGTCCCCACCCCGACGCCGGCGACCACCAGAACCGACGCCGTCGCCAGAGCGGCCCGCGTCCGCCCGCTTCGTGACCGGGACACCAGCCAGCCGACCAGTACCATCAGCGGGAGGCTGAGACCGACGATCACCAGCACGATCAGCTCGGAAGTTGTTGGCGTTCCGGTGATTTCGATGTCGTGGCCGCCGGTGATCAGATAGACCGGTAGCACGCAGGCCTGCAACGTCGCGTATGCCGCCAGCATGGGCGCCGAACGTGACCAGAGGCGTCGCCAGCGGGCGCGGCGGGTGAGCACCGACGGCAAACCCCGCTGCAGGAACCAGCTTTCAGCCGCACCGCTGGCCGCACCTCGGCGGCGCGGCGTGCGGCGCAGAGTTAGCTCCATGCCGGCTCACCCTACGGCGGGCGGCCCACCCGCGCTGGTCGTTGAGCGACTCCACCTCGCCCCGTCCCCCTCGCCGCTTCGCGGCTGGGCGGTTCCCCCAGCGCGGGCCGCATCGTCGGCGGGCCTAGCCTCGACTGCCCGCCTTGCCCCCTCGCCGCTTCGCGGCGGGGCGGTGCCCCC
>NZ_LATC01000179.1:0-4825 GCF_001414075.1 Mycobacterium sp. UM_11
ATGTGTATAAGAGACAGGGATTCTGCGGCGCCACCGCGTCGACGGCGGGATTCCCGAACGCCGGTGCGGGGTCCGGGTAATCGCCGAAAACCGAACGCGCGGCGACATCCTGCGAGCGCATCTGCGCCAAGACCTCGTGTATAGCCTATGTTATGCGCCATAATCGGCCGGTGGAGCGACGACGCAATCGGCATCACGAGGATTCGCCGATGACTACCTTGAAGCAGCTGCCGGCGTTGGTTGTGCTCGAGCGGATTCCGATCCCCGTGCTGGCCATCGAGAACGACGGCGCCATCCTGTTTTCCAACGCCGCGTTCGCCGAGATGATGGGCTACGAGCCGGAAGAGGTCTTGTCGCTCCGGTTCCACCAGATCTTCCATCAGGCGCCGGAGTCGGAGTCGTTGTTATCGGTCGTTCATTCCCTGGCGAACATGGTCGTCGAGCTGGCGCACAAGGACGGTTCGGTGGTGCGGGCCCTGATGAGCAAGTCGGCGGCGATGCGGGCCGACGATCAATTCGTCCTCGCGGCTTTCCAGGATCTGACCGAGCAGTTGTGGCAGGACGACCGCTAGCCCCGGCGTCCGCCGGAGCGGCGCGGTAGGCCGCCGGAAACCATCAGCCGGAAATGGCCGAAAGACGAACCGCTGGACACCGCGAGGCGCGGCAACGCCAGCGGGTCGCAACGACGGTCGGCGAAGCCCGCCGTGGCGGCTAGCGCCCACCGGATGCCGCGGGCGCGCAGTGCGTCCTTGGCGCGGGCGTCGAAATCCCGCGGCCGCCCGTTGGGGTAGGCGAAAACCGTGACGCGCTGGCCGGTTTCGCGCTCGAGTGCCGCGCAGGAATCCGCGATCTCCCGTTCGACCTTGTCGTCGTCGCAGCGGGCGAGGATCGGGTGGGTCACCGAATGCGGGTGCAGTGTCACCAGACCGTCGCCGGCCAGCCCGCGCGCTTCGTCCCACGAGAGCATCCGAAACGGACCACCGTCGCCGTCGTCGCGGTGGCCAAGCGCGGCGAAAATCTCGTCCAGCGCCCTGATCCGGTCCGCGTCGGCCAGGTCCTTGCACGCCGCAACCGCGGCGGCGTAGGCCTTGCCGCGGTTGGTCACCCCGGCGAGCGAGCGAACGCCCAGCCCCAACGCGGCCAGGTCGACCTCGTGCGCGGCGGTGCGGGCGATCGCGAGCCAAAGCCGGTCCGGCCAAAGGATTTCGCCGCCGTCCAGCGGGCCGGTCGCCAGGAACACCGCCGCAGGCAGCCGCAGCTCGCGCAGCACCGGAACGGCATGCGTGGCCAGGTTGCGGGTGCCGTCGTCGAAGGTGATCGCCACCGCGCGGGGCGGCAGCGTCCCCTCGGCAAGCCGATCGAGGGCCTCCCGCAGCGGGAGGACGTTGAAATGCCTACGCAGATAAGCCAACTGACGGCGGTAGCGCGCCGCACCGAGCACGTGCCCGCAGGGCGGCGACGGCGGTTCGTCCTCCACCCCGTGAAACATCACGATGGCGAGCGCGTCGCGGTGTCGCCGCCGGGCCAGCGCCGGCACGCCGGCGGCGCACAGCAGAGCGGCCACGACGTTCTTGACGAGCGCCATCAGGCGTCAAACGCTAACGGCGCCGCCATGATTCGCGTCTGGTGCGCCACACGATCACCGCCGCTCCGACGATCGCCACGGCGACCCAACCCGCGCCGAACCACCATAGCCAGCCGAGGTCCGAGTGGCTCTGCGCCCCGGGGGTCGGAGCGGCCGCGGGCGACCGTTCGACGCTCACCGGGTCCTGCCCGCCCGGTGCGGACACCACCGCAACGCCCTTGAGCCGTTGCCAGCGCTTGTTATCGGCGTTGAGCCAGCGCAGCAGCTCGTCGAGCTGCCCCGGCGCCCCGTTGGAGGTGGCGACCAGCAGTGACCGGCCCTTGTTGAAAACCGTTTGGAGAGAAGCGAACCGGAGACCGGGATCCAGCGTGAGCTTGGCGGGCTTGCCGTCGGATTCGATGGCGTTGACGGTGATCGGGCCGCTGGGCCCCGCGGAAACCGGAAGCGCGACGTTGGAGTGATTCCACCCGTCGGCGGCGATCACGATGGCGGGGTCAGACGAGTCGATCGCCTGTTGCGCGGTCGTGACCGTGGTGTAGATCGGCACGGAGCTTATCCGCTGCAGTCCCACCACCAGGTTGATCGCGCGCACCGTGTCGATCAGCGAGTGGGGCTCGATCCCCACCTGCACCCGGGGCATCAGCGACTGCGGCATCGACTGGAAGCCGTCCGGCACCGGCGGTGCGGCCGGATTGCTCGCAATGATGCTGTCGCCGTTGATGTTCAGATTGAGGAGCTGGTTTCCGGCGCCCGCGGTGTAGAAGTCGCCGCAGTGTCCGATGTTTGCGGCGACGTCGAGAACCATGTCGAGGCTGGTGTAGCGCTGCAGCAGCCGGTCCGGCACGTCGACCCAGCGGTCGATGGTGCCGTGGCCGTCGGTCGGCCAGTGGTCGATGGTCTCCGGGCCGATCGTCACGGCGATCTGTCCGCCGATGTTGCCGGGCGTCGGGGTGTAGGAGCCCTGCAGATGCACGCGCACGTCGTGTATCGATCTGCCGAACCGGGTCTGGTCCAGTCCGATCGACACCCGCGGCTGCAGGGATGTCGCGTTGACGACCGGCTGGCCCAATTCGCGCAACGTGACGCTGCCGCCCAGCTGCTGCAGGCTGGGCTTGAGTTGTTCCGCCGCCGTCTTGGAGGACAGGGCCAGCTGCGACACGTCGTTGAACAGCACGGCGGTGTTCGATTCGTCGGACTGCCCAAGGGGTCCCGACATCAGCAACCACGGCACGCCGGCGGCGCCCTGCAGGGAAAGCCCGTTGTCGGGGCCCTCTTTGACGACGATCTGGCGCTCGAGCGATTGCGGGGGCGTCGGGGGCGCCGCCTGTCCCTCGGCCAGCGGGGTCACGATTATCTCGGGCGTCTGCCTGCCATAGCGCGAGGCCACGGACGCGGCCAGTTGGATCGCCGTGTCGGACTCGTTCGCCGACGGCGATTGCGGCAGAAAGATGGAAAGCTTGCGCAGCACGGGCGGCAGGAAATGCGCCACCGTGGTCGGCGGCAGTTCGACCCCGGTGTAGGTGATCGACCCGTTCGCCAGACGCAGCGGGCTCTCCGGGTACAGGCAGAATCCATCCAACGGCACCAGGTAGGACCGCAACGTCACGGTCATCCACTTGTCGTTGACTTCCGCCCCGGCCAGCGGAATGACGATCGGCGTCTGATCGGCGGTGGGCAGAGTCAATCGGGCGAGGGTGCGCTCGCCCTGGGTCACCGTGAGCTGGCCGGACCGCAGGTTGACCGGCAGTTCGACGGTGGCGTTCAGCGCCGCGGGCGTGAGCCCGTGCAGCACCGGCACGGTCAGCTGTTGGCTGCTCGTCAGCCCCCAGAACTCCAGGGTGGGGGCCGACCCGATGTCGGTCAGCGACAGGGTCGGCGAGTCCGCCGTCGTAACCGGGTCGCCGGGCGCGGCCCACGACGCCGGGGCGCTCATCACCAAAAACCCGGCCACAGCGGCCAGCGCAACCACTTTGCCCAGACGTCTCGGGTACATCACCGGAACAGTATGCATTGTCGAAAGCGCCGCAGCCCCACTTACTTAAATCACCGCCCCTTCGACGGCGAAAAAGGATGCGGCACATCCGGCCCGACTTCGCCTGGGCGCGCGGGCTTACCCGATAAGGGGTTCGGTCGCGGCGTCGGGGCGGGCGGAAATGAACGGGGCGTGGCGCATCACTTCGCGTCCCAGGAATTGCTGGAAGTAAGGCAGCGAGGCTTCCGTCACGGTGCCGGGCAGCAGAAGCTCCAATATTTGACGCAGTCGCTCGGCGACCCCGCCGGCGGTGATCCGCTTCGGATCGCGGCGTGCTATCGCCTTGAATACCAACCGCGTTCCGAACATGGCGCCCACCAGAAACTCGGAGAGCACTTCGGGGTCCACGTCCTTGCGCAGGTCGCCCTCCCTGATCGCTCGCCTCGCCTCGTCGGCGATCTTCACCGCCAGGTCCCCGTAGAAGCTCGCGGCGGCCTCGTTCAATCCGCTTAAGGCAGAGGCCAATTGCTCGGCCGTGCGAACCATTTTGTCGTTATTCAGCACTTCGACGATGGTGAAGGCGCCGTGCAGCAGGTTTTCCAGCCCCGGCGACGACGACCCGCACACGTTCCCGAATGCGGTCAGAAGGGTTTCGGAGCCCTCCTTCAAGATGTCCGACGCCAAAGATTCCTTGGAATCGAAGTGGTGATAGAGGGCGCCCTTGGTCATTCCGGTCCGCTCGATGATCGCGCCCCACCCGGCGGCGGCATACCCGACTTCCCCGAACACCTCGATGGCGGCGTCGAGAATCTTGCGCCGAGTGGCTTCGGATCGGACCTGTCGCGGCACTATTCCTGCACCTCCGGAGTTCGCGTCGGATGCGCGGAGTCGTCTAATTCCACGACCGCAAGTTGCCCAAGGTTAGCAGCCGCAACCGCGACGAGCGGGCGGTCTGACCAACCGCCGCGCGGGTGTTACGCCGAGTCTTCGTCCGTCGAAGTGGAGTTGACGGCGAGGGCCGCACGCCGCCTTAGGAATTGACGGAAGTAGTCGGTGCGGTCCGGTTGCAGAATCCCGACCAGAAGCAGCATCCAGCAGTTCTCCAGGTCGAGCAGGAATCGTTCCGGTTCGTCCAGATTGCTCGTTTTCCGCAGCCCCATGTGCAGGGAGACCATCATGCGTCCCACGTCGTCGGGATCGCAGCGTTCGGCGATGTCCCCCTCGGTGATGGCCTGCCGAACGACTTCCTGTCTCTTATACACATCTCC